>JANOVT010000302.1:0-10923 GCA_031417525.1 Flavobacteriales bacterium
ACTCTTCCAAAGGTCGAACTTTTCTTCCATTTGAGCCTTATTTTTCAATGCTTGGAAATGATATGGCCATGAAAAAATTACCATATCAAAAAATGATGTCGGGTCGAACTTTTTGTCGATTTTGGACTAGAAAATATAAGGTGTCGAACATTGGCTTTCCGAAATTTTGGGCCATTCTGAAGAGATTCAGGCAGCAATCGTGGAGTTGGAAGCTGTTCTTCCAACGGAGGAGAGTGACGATATTTCAAAAGCGAGTTGAGTTGTTTCCTGAAATGCAAGAAATGCTTTTCAAAGCATACACTATGATTTGAAACCCCGTCAAGAAATTCAGTGGAAAAATATTCTCCGTATCCCACGCCGAAAAACCAAAGCAGCGAATAATGCGCTTCGGCAAATTCTTCCACTGAAAAATATCAGTGACTATTCAAACGATATTACTCAGTCTTCTTTTTCAGATTTTGTTTTCTCACTTCTTCCATCTGTGCCTTCGTGCGGCGCTTCCGTTTGTGGTACGGCGAGATGATACATCGTTTGCTAATAATGTATCCTTCCTTCTTTAATCGGGTATGGATGGCAAGAAGCGCGAAACCAAGTTCTCGAAAGCCTTCCTTCGTTTCCTCGGAAAACTCTTCTTGAGGTTGTGGTGTATGTCCGCAGGTGGTCATTTTAGTACTCATGGGTTAGTGAATAATAAGAAACTACATGAGTTATGGCGGATGACCGTTGAAATATCTGTTCATTTCACACCATTCATGTTACGTTTGTCTTGTAAGTTTCAATAAAAAACTATGGCGTATACTCAATTAAAAATTCATGGATTCCGGGGATTCTCCGAGGAACAGACACTAAACATTGCCGTTCCAAATGGAAGGGAAGGAAGTGGGTTAACCGTAATTGTAGGCCCAAATAATTCTGGCAAATCCACAATATTCGAATCGCTAAGAGCCATCAACCTGCATGACGCACCTTCCATTACTGAAGGTCGTCGAAATAAAGCGGCTGGAGATAAAATAAAAATTAGCATAATCCGCGAAGATGGAACAAGCATTTCTCTTCAAACAAAAAGTATAGGTGGTAGCGAAACCGAATTTATTTCAAATGGCTTGCCGCGGGGTCTTTCCTTTTTTACGCTGCCATCACGGAGAACATTTGCTCCTTTCTTCGGTAAGGGAACAAATAATCGAGATTCATATACGCGCAACTCTCCTTTAACTGCCACTCGCGGTTCCAGCCTCGACAACTTTGCATCTAGACTGTTCACGATCCAATCCGCTCCTGACGAATTCAATAGGGTGCTCAGGAAAATTCTTCCTGAAATTCCAGAATGGTATATTGAACAGGCTGACAATGGTCAGCACTATTTGAAGTTTAATAACTACGGCCAATTTCACAATAGTGACGGTGTCGGGGAGGGATTATTAAGCATCTTTACCATTGCTGATGCTTTGTATGACTCTGTTCCTGGTGGAGTGATCGTAATTGATGAGCCCGAGCTTTCAATTCATCCAGCATTTCAAAGAAAATTAATGCGCGTGTTAGCCGAGTATTCAACTGACCGACAAATTATTATCGCCACTCACTCTCCCTTTTTTATTAGTTGGAATTCCTTAATGCAAGGAGGTCAAATTGTACGCACCACAAAAGAAAACGGTGTAATAAAAATTTATCAGCCCTCACCTAAAACAATTGCTGATATTGGAAAGCTTATTTCAAATCTCAACAATCCTCACATTTTAGGATTGGATGCAAAAGAAATTTTTTTTCTGGACGACAAAATCATCCTGCTCGAGGGCCAGGAAGATGTCATTTTCATACAACGTATTTGCGCATTGCTCGGCATTACTCATGAAGGAACCTTTTTCGGATGGGGATTGGGTGGGGCAGATAACGCCGAAAAAATACTTGCATTGCTCAATGACCTGGGGTTTAAAAAAGTGACAACCATTTTCGATCTTAATAAGCGGGCATTGATATTGCCACTGGCCAAGAAATTCCCCAACTATCAATTTTTGCATCTTCCCACAGATGATATACGGGATAAGGCGGAAATAAAATCGAAAGAAGCTATTAAAGGAATTATTGATCAAGGAGGAAAGACAGTTGATCCTACTCACACAGAATCCGTGGGGAAACTATTTGAAGAAGTTGATGCTTACTTCAAAAAGTAATAATTCATTCTTTGAGGAAAAAACAAAACAGTATTTCTTTCGGAAGAATAGTTTTGTCTGATCGTAGTCATGGATTTCCGAATTTTGAAATATCCTTATTTATCAAGGCGATAAAATTTTTTCCTTGTCGAGGTGGGCACAACTGACAGAAACTCGAAGAGTTTTCCTGTCACACTGTAAAGAAAAAATCATGAAAGAGCAAGCCGGCAAAAATGAACTCCAGAAAAAACGTAACGAATAAAAAATTATTCTGGATCGACCCAAGTACCATCAAGCTTGTAAGCCTCCCATTCTCCACCATTAAAAACCATTTTTAGTGACCCTCCAGCTTCTATGATAACCCAATTGCGCTTTCTTCCTTTCCAATCAAGACTAATGCCATCTGGACTTGTTGCAAAATCTATCTCGTCTACTTCATAGTTTGTACCATCAACGGCCTTTATGTAATATAACCCTGCATATGTGAATTGGAGGTGTGCATCCACCCAAGACTTTTTCAATGCAACGTTATGACTTTGATTCTGATTAGAGATAGATGGGTAAAGCATACCTGCTAATGCTTCTCCTGACATTAAATGTTGAGCTACTTGAGAAGAAAAAGGATAAAGAGCTGGGTCTGGATGAGTATAAATATCTCTAAATAGATTAGCCAATTCATCGACGTTGTCATCTTCAGATACGCCAACCGCTTGAAGGACAAGAGACTCCTGACCTTTCCATTTTGAGGCGATTAAATATTGCCCCTCCAATGCTCTGCTTTCCGCAAGCGTTGTCGGAAAACCTGCTGAAGCATAGAAAATTTGTTGTCCTTCCCTGTTTGCGCGCTGAAGTTTGCTTTTTGCGACCGGAGGATATGACAATTCCGATATGGTTTTAGGCCGAACTGCCGTTGTAAATGTGCGAGTTCGATATAAATCAAATCCAGGTTCGTATATTATTCCTTTGCGTTGTACGCCCTTGCTCAATGCCCAGATTTCTTTCAAGAAATCTTCGGGAGAAATTAATCCTTCGAACACAGCCTTACTTAGTTCGATTTGATTCATGTTGTAACTTCGAATGATAAATTAGACGTGATTAAAAATGTTATAAAACATATACTCGCAAAGATTCTTGACTAGGGTTGCAATTTATCATTTTCTAGATCATTCCTCCTACCATCTGCCGGTTTGTATGCAACAAGTTTAAAAAATCTGAACATGCGCTCAGTTTCAGTTTTGGTGAATTCTGTCTGGCTCAACAACTTGTGCAGAAGAGGTCTCTAAGGTTGAAACTATTACAAATCAATCGTGTTCCCAATGCACTGAAATAGCCGAAACCTTATAAAGATCAACTTTCTCCATGAGAAACTTTACAAATATGTTGGCCCATTTCGCTTTTGAATCTCTATAACAAAGCCATTCTCCAAAACTATATTGATTAGTCTGCATCGCCGAAAGTCTATCCAATACCTCCCACCTCATCTTGCCCATAAAATTAAGCTTTGCATCGTATAGCCCTTTTTCATTTAAAAGAAAAACACCTTGATTTCCATAAACCGTCACTGTCGTGATCTTCCCCGATTTTACACTGTATTCCAACTCAAGAGCCTTTTCCTCCATGTGATAGTAGATCAATGTTTGTAAATCTCCCATGACGCCAATTTCTTTAGCTGTTCCTAATTTTGATATTGCATAACTTACGTCAGAGTTTTTAGAAAATGTTGCCAAATTGATAAAGGAAACTATCGTGTAGTTGGACTCCAATTTTCCGTTTTTACCCTCCGCTAGTTCACTCATTTTTTTGTATTTCGTTGCTATTCCCCTTTGAGTTTGTATTATTTGTAAGTCGCTTCTCTCTTTACTCGTTTGTTCGATCAAACTAGACTTTTCTTTTTCTCTTTTATTAGCACTGAGACTAATGTCGGTCTCAATTTCACTCATTCTCGCCATCAAATAATCAATCCGTGCATTTGCATCCTCGAAATTCTGATCATATTGGGCAATTAAATCAGAGAAGTCTTGATTTGAATAAACATTGTCTTCCAAATTGATAACCACAATATTCTGATATCGTCGTTGAACACGAGGACTACAGGCACAAATAAGTATGGCAACAATGAGTATTGAGAAGTTTACTTTCATGGTTCTAACTCTCTTAGTTTATTTAAGTCCTCGATGGTTCTCTCAGAACATGGCCTCGAAGAACAAGAGCATAATAATTCTTCAAGATCAGCAAATTTTGTAATCGTAGTGGCTTCAACACTCCTTTCTGCTTTTGTCTTCCTTTCCTTCAGTCGTCCTTCATGAAAATCTAAAATGTCCCATACGATATCCTCCAAGATAGTTTTTAGAAAAATGGTACTATCGGTAAATTGGCATTCACATGCAATTACAGCTTCAACCATCGGGGACAACTCACGCCTTATGGAATCGGCTATGTATGCACTGGGTATATTGTAACTGAGCGATTCCGTTGCCTTCTTCAACGTGAAGTCGAGAGACTTTGAATTATCCGAACACCTATAGCGGTCCAATAAGTAAAAACCCATTGTAATAACAGCTACTAAACTGGCCCAAAACGATGCTTGCCAGATCCATTTGCGACTTTCATTTTCCTTCATGTGAACGATTGGCTTGACAATATTGGCTCATGTGCTAAAGTAATTAAAATTAATACTTAAAAAAAATGGCACAATCCTTTAAAAAACAAGGTGTTTTATTTTCTGTAGGAGCAGTGAGTATATCTTGTGGTTGCTACTTGCTTATTCTCTCAATATTTCGGATTTCTCAATATGATTGGAAGGGAGGTTGGGGAATAAACTTTGTTGTTGATATCCCTATACCCCTTGCTTTCTCTCTTCTCTTTTTGGTATTCGGTTTTATTGCTACCCTTCGTTTCACACAATCTGTACTTTCTTGAAAAATCTGTAAAGTAGGCTGTCCTAAAAGGCAGCCTTTTTTTGTCCATAATCTCCGAACTCTAACTACCAAATTGCAAGCATTACTATTTCAGACACATACTGGCGCTAAACGAGAGAAAGCGGAATTCGCAACTAAACCCTCAAGATTTTTTTAATGGTCATATGAATTCATCATTCTCAAGCTATCCTTCTTAACTAACCTCTTATAAATGTCTGATCAATCAAGTGGCTATTGGGATCAGGCAATATGCGAAAGCCTTGGCTTATGAAGTCCATTTCAATTTCCCGCATTACTTGTTGTAGTTGCTCAATAGTATTCGATAGATTCCGCCTATCTTCCTCTGTCAGATACGACGTATGTTCTCTGACCTCTTTACTATTTTTTTTTCTCATCAAAATATCATAGCATTTTGGAGATAAAGAAACGCTCAAGAAAAAATCAAAATATTCGATTAGAGTGCGCTTTATTCAATGTGCGGACAAAAGCCTTAATTGTTGAACTCTACCAACCACACATCCACAAGCTGAATTTTCTGGATGAAGAATCTACTCCTCATAGGCCACCACTCTCTCCAGATTGACTTTTAAGGCGCGTGCAATGGCTAACAGGGTAACGAATGAGGGGTTGAGTATTCCACGCTCTATACGGCCAATCTGGGACACACTGAGTGATGCCCGATCAGCAAATTCTTCTTGGGTGTAATCCTTCTTCACTCGAAGTGACCGAATGTGAAGTCCAAGTTTCTTCAGTTCTTTTTTGTCGCGACTATCCACGAGGCAAAGAAGGAACAACAATATTTTCAAATCCAGAGCGTTTAGTGTCGTATTTAGGTCGTATCTGCTTTATTTTTGTCCTTATCAGCCAGAATGTATATAAAATCATCTTAACCAATCAAAACATCACAACCAATGAAATGTTCAGTTTTCACTTCAGTTCACAGAGTCATACTAACTCGAATCGCACTTTCACTATTCACCTACATCATGCTCTCAAATGACGTTCATGCGCAAACAACAGAGCCTGTCAGCACCAACAAATTATTCGTCGTCGGTGCAAGTGCTGGAATCGGTGTACCCACAGGATACATGCAAAACATTGCGGGTATTGGATTTACCGGAACAATTGATGCAGAACATCAAATCAAAAACAAGATTTCGTTTGACGCCTCGCTTGGCTATATCTATTTCACCGAAGTATCCGACGTGTCTCACACAACCATTCTAAAATCATCGTTGCTTCCGGTCACTGCTGGTCTTCGCTATTACTTCAAGGATTTTCGAGACGGTCTCTTCATTGGATTTGGCATTGGAGGCGCGAACCTCAAATGGAAAGAAACAAGACTACTCGCACCCACTGGAGTCTCATACTATTCAGAAACAAATCTTGTATTGACACCACACATCGGTTTTGTGAAGAATCGCTTGAGCATCGATGCGAAGCTCGCACTCTATCAAATCTTTGAATACAACGCGAACGTCGGAATCATCACGTGCGGGTATGCGTTTTTGGAGTAACAAAAAAAGAGGCTATCCACACAATGGGTAGCCTCTTACCATCACTTCTCACTTTGCAGAGTGTCTTCACTTTCATCAGCAAATGAGTAATACCCATGGCGGGTATAGATAACATGATCAAACACTTTGAGCTCATGAAATTCAGCCGCCTTTACCAAAGACCTGGTCAACTTCCGATCCTCAGGACTCGGACTGAGTGACCCTGATGGATGATTGTGAGACAAGATGAATCCAATCGCATTCGCTTTCAATGCCGTGGCAAGAATGTGACGTATGTCCACAATGACAGACGTGGCTCCACCCACTGCGAGACGCTGGAAACCGAGCACTTCTTGTGCGCGGGTGAGATAAAGAACAATAAATTCTTCGCGAAGCTCCACCTTCTCGTCATCGTATATCTGTTTCAACAAATCATACACGTCATGACTTCTACGAATCTTTGGCTTCACTTTCACTTTGGTAGAAAACGAGATGGTGATCTCAGCAAGTTCAAACTTCTTCTGTTCCATTTAATTTAAGTTTTGGGATTTATGCGCATAGCATATCAAAACTTAAAGAAGAATGCAACGGCCTAACCTTGAAATATCAAGTAGAGGGAAATTGAATGTCCCGGAAGTTAAATCAAGGTGGCGTTGGTAAAACTAAGATTTCGGCTCAGTGACTTTTTGCTTCTTAAAATAAGCACTAAGACCCAAACCGAACTGAAGAATAGTAAGTTTTTGCCCTTGCACATAATACATCCCCTGACCAATAGAATATCTGAGAATAGGTTCAATAGCTATATGCTCATTGACAAACTTGCAATATCCAAGGCCAAACTCCAGTGGTGAATTTTCCACCTTTCTATTGTCTGGAGAATAAAAAAGGGTGAAAGAAGTTTCACCGAATAGCCCAATGCGTGTATAGTATCGAAAGACTGGTCCCAAACCTGTATCAAAAGAAATTTCACTCGGATAACCATTACCTCGATGCTTTTTCTCATAATATCTATAATACGTAGAGTTCTTAAATCCCAGCGAGATATTTCTCTTGAAAAACCAACTGATGTTTAAATTGAAATTTGATCGAATGTCAAGAATTTCATCATCACTTGTGCGGGAAGAGAACATGGAGGCGAAAAGGTTACCTCCAATTTGTCGCGTTCCAGATTCAATACTGAGCTGTGCTTGGATCTCTAGTATTGAAAGTAGAGAAACTAAAAGAATTATTTTTTTCATTTTTGACTGTTGCAAATGGGCGCTTAAATTTCCTACTCTGTGATAAAATGTGTGAGACAAACTTAGAAGCAAATGATCATTTTAATAAATCTTCTGAATTTTTATTCTGATTTCTAGAAAATTCTTCTATCATTGCCGAATAAGAAGTTCATTAACTCTTTTACCAAAACAAAGTCTCCCACCTTCGAAGGATTCTTGCGATCTTATTTAACCAAAAGCCTTACATGAAATCACATTATTTGATTTTCCTGATATCGGTAGTATGCGCTGAGCTTCAAGCCCAAACAGTTGAAGATTTGTATTATGAACCAGATACTACAAGTCTCAACGTGAATTCGGAGGATTTTATGGACTTCACCTCTCGTGTGCACGTTCGCGAAGAAAAGCTGACGAAGAAACTCAGGAAAGCTAACAACAATTTTCTGCATTCATTTTTGGTTAAAGAAGACAAGATTCTTCATTCATTATGTCAAGTGCCAAGCAATATTTCAGCAAACCCACAAATTGAACTGCCTCAGAACCCAATTAGTCATAGTGGTGTCAGGCGCCAAACTGACAAAATAAATGATTGCGTTTTACCCGCTGCTCCACATGAGAAAACTAAAGACAAGACACCTTTAAAAAAAGAAAGCAATCCAGTGTCAAATGAAATGCAAGCGGAGGCATTGATGATGGACGCTTGGTATAGCTTCAACAGATTTGAAAATCAATGTAAACGAGCAGCCCAAGAATGTAACAAGCAAAAATTCCCTGAATTGGATTCAATAGATTTGATAACAAAATATTTAGAAAAGCGGATTCAACTTGCCCCAAGCGGCAAAAGTATTATTGCACGTGATGCTAGAGCTGGTAAACGAAACGCAAATAACAATCAAACAAATATTAACCTCAAAAGTGAGCTAAGAAGAACTGAGTTAATTGAACAATACATTAAGGAACGACAACAGTTTTTATCGAAGGCGTTAGAAAAGTATCCGAATTCAGAATCTATTTTGCTTCCTTTGACTAAATGTGGGTATTACTTCAATCAGTATGTAACAGAATACAAAAGCATTTTTTCATGCCGATCGAGTCTTGAAAAAATATTAATGAGAGACGTCATTAATTTTCCTGGATTTGAACGATATCTTGCTCAATTAACTTCTCCCTCCCCTGTTTCCGCAGTTAACCCTGCTCCTCATTTGAAATTTGAGGACTTATTGTCAACTGCACCTGAATCCACTAAAGAAAAAATAATCAGTCTTCAAAAACCTTTAACTGAAAAAGTTGAAGCCATCACCAGTAAATCTAAGGTTGACCTGAATAATTCCAAAGAAATAAACAATTGTAAAAATGCCACATTAAATGATTTGGGGATAAAAAACCGGTTGAATACCTTCGGGGTGGATTCTCTGCCAATCCAATCAAGTTGCGATACCGTAATAGCTAAATCATCAACCAAGTCGAAAACGGAGAAACTGAACAACAAAAAATGGAACCCCAATCCATTAAGGTCGAAAAGAGTAATCGACCGTTTTAACTATGGTGGTAATTTACAATTAGATAATAAGACCACATTTTTTCCAACAAGCCTTCAATTGGCTGGCTCCATTAGTTATCAATATTCTAAAAAGGGAAATATTGGACTTGGCTATAGTCGCATTCAAGCAGTTGACCCACTTCAGCGTAATAATGATAAGAACATTGGCCTGAATGGTCAAGGCATGAGGTCCTTTATCGACTTCAGCTTGAAGCGAACTCTATTTATTCAAGGGGGATACGAGATCAATTCCCGAAGAGGCAAAACCGGCGTAGAATCTTCTCTAAAACACGGCGCCACCAATACAATATCGAAATCGGCTTTACTCGGTTTAAAAATTAAGTATCCAGTCAAGAATAAATTGTCCAAACCAACTTTGGAAATTTTGTACGACTTTCTTCATTCGCAAACAGGGCAACCCGCATTCATTATGCGCGCGGGTATAGAATTAAACAGAAAACATTCATACAAGAAATAAAGTTCCGAATTATATGAAACAAGTATTATTCTTTTTGTACTTCTTTGCTAGTACAAATTACTTCTTTGGGCAAATTGGTTTCAACTCACTGTCCGCATCGCCAAGTGCGGCTGGACTTGCCAAATTCGCACAAACTCCCGTGGACCTTAGTACTGGGATACCTAGTATTAACATACCTCTACTTGAAGTGTCAAGTTATACGATGACGCTACCTGTGTCGTTGAGTTATCATTCTCAAGGATTAAGAGTAGAAGAACGAGCTTCATGGGTTGGTCTTGGATGGAATTTGAACGCAGGTGGTGTAATTGCGCGAACAGTCAACGGCCTGCATGATGAATGTAAATCCATTTTTTCTTGGCATGACACAGAAGATCATGTCGTAGATGCGTTACGTTATCCTTATGTGGGTGGATATTTATCCAACAATCAGTTCATGCAGGAAGGTGTTGCGAACAATTCCTTTAATCGCTTAACTAGACTCGGAATATTGGATTTACAACCTGATGAGTTCTATTTCAATTTTATGGGTCACGTTGGCAGCTTCATGTTTAACAAAGAAGACAATCCTGTCTTATTCCCGTATTCTGAATCTCAGATTGACTGGGATTACGAAGAATCCGGCGAGTTCACCATTAAAGACGTAATGGGATATACGTATTATTTTAGAGATTTTGAACATACCAATTATGATCGAAGTGACCAGTGTAATGATCAGCAAACCGTGTATCCGTTTGCCAATATGGGTTATACAACATCATGGTATATAAGTGAAATTGTCAATTTTAACGGTCAGATAGAATTCTCGTTTGAATACGAAGAAAATACCGAACCTTCAACTACCATAAATCGAAATCAATCAGTTACTTTCAGTAATACAGGAACGACAGTGGAGCAAAGTTATTGGAGTGAATGTGATTTTAATCAGGGGGAAATACGGACATGTGAAACTACTGTACATCATAAAATAATTCATCTCACGAGAATCAATTATTTAGGAGGCCACTTGGAATTCATTCGAGAAGCAAATGAACGGATTGATTTACCTAAAGATTATGCACTACATGAAATTAAGTCTTTTGACAGTAATGGGCTACTTTACAAAGACTTATTGTTTGAATATGATTTTA
>JANOVT010000303.1:0-4158 GCA_031417525.1 Flavobacteriales bacterium
GCGGGGTTGAACACCAGATTTGCTTTCACCCCGGGTTAAAACCCGGGGCTAATGACCTTTGCACCACATTCGTGGTTATAAGAATTCATACATGCCATTGCAAAAGGTTTGGTTTTACTAGTTATACTCGGGATTAAAACTGCGACTGTTGAAGGATTTTTTGTCCCGTTGGGACAAAAAATATTTCGAACAACATGCTTCATTTCAAATGAAACGCACTCATCTTTTTGGATGAAGCGGAACCATGAATGTGGTTCACTATTGTTAGCCACGGGTGAAATTCAACAAGGAAAAATCCGAAGAATTTTGACAGGTGAATTTTACCAGAGGTTGCAAATCTTAAGTCAGCACGCTATCAAGCAATCACGCTATCACGCCAACACGCTCCCACGCTTTCTCCTACCGATCCTTATAACTCCCCCCCAAACTCTCCAGGTAATAACTCAGAATTAATGCGGCGCTTACTTTATCGATATTGCCTTTCACTGCCCGTTCCGACTTTTTGAATCCGCCGGTGATAAGCGCCTGCATCGCAAGTCCACTGGTAAACATCTCATTCACCCTCACAATTTTTTTGTCCGGAAATTTTTTTTGGAGTTTCTCAGCAAACTTTTTTTGTAACCCGGTGATTTCAGAATCCTCGCCGTTCAAATGTTTTGCCTCACCCAAAACAATCACTTCCACTTTTTCTTTCAGAAATAATTTTTCCAGATAGGGCAGGAGGGATGGAGTATCCACCGTTTCAAGTGGCGATGCAATCATCTGCAATGAATCGGTAATCGCAACTCCTGTGCGCTTCGTTCCAAAATCCAATCCAATTGCTTTCATCTGTTTTTTTTCTCGCGGAAAATTTCGGAAGGAATTTCAGAATTTGCTTAAAATTTATCTGGATAATGGCGAAATCAGAAATCTAAGCGAAAAGAGGGAAACAAGTTTTTATAGAAAACTTTCTATGTTTTCTGAAATTCCTTCTGAAATTTTCCGCGAGAAATCATACTTTTTCTGCGTGAAACTGGAATTAACATCCAAATTTGGAGCATGATTAATAACCTCGAAAAAATGATCAACGCAGCCTGGGACCAGCGCGAATTGCTGGAATCTCCGGAGACGCAAGCGGCGGTGCGTGCTGTCATCGAAGAGTTGGACAAGGGAAGATTACGCGTCGCCCATCCAGATGGTGATTCATGGATCGTCAATGAATGGGTGAAGAAAGCTGTGGTGATGTACTTTCCTATTCAAAAGATGAAAGTCATGGAGGCAGGCCCGATGGAGTTCTATGATAAAATGGAACTCAAACGCGATTACGCTTCACTCGGCGTTCGTGTTGTGCCTCATGCGATCGCACGTTATGGTGCTTATCTGGCGAGTGGTGTCATTTTGATGCCCGGCTACGTGAACATTGGGGCTTATGTCGATAGTGGAACGATGGTGGACACCTGGGCCACTGTAGGAAGTTGTGCGCAGATCGGAAAAAATGTGCACCTCAGCGGTGGTGTTGGAATTGGTGGTGTACTCGAACCACTCCAGGCATCTCCGGTGATTGTGGAAGATGGCTGTTTTATTGGCTCACGGTGTATTGTTGTGGAAGGGGTGCGTGTTCGAAAAGAAGCTGTTCTTGGAGCCAATGTGGTGCTTACCAAAAGCACGAAGATTATTGATGTGAGCGGCCCGGAACCCATCACTCTTTCCGGAGAAATTCCGGAACGTTCTGTGGTTATTCCGGGTAGCTATACAAAAGAATTTCCCGCAGGAAAATTTCAGGTGCCGTGTGCATTGATCATCGGCAAACGAAAAGAAAGTACGGATCTGAAAACATCTCTCAACAATGCTCTCCGCGATTTTAACGTTGCCGGTTAAGCCAAATATTCAATGCCCTGAAAAAATTTCTCGTCATACAAACGGCATTTATTGGTGATGTAATTCTGGCAACTGCCGTCACCGAAAAATTGAATCGTCATTTTCCGGACGCCCGCATCTATATGCTCGTGCGAAAGGGCAATGAATCGCTCCTCCACAACAGCCCATTTCTGAATAACGTGCTTATCTGGGATAAGAAAAAGAATAAAGTCAGAGAAATTTTAAGATTGTTGGGCATCATCCGAAATGCGAAGTTTGATGTTGTGATCAACCTGCAGCGTTTTGCTTCTTCCGGCATTCTCACGGCATTTTCAGGTGCAAAAGAAAAAATAGGTTTCGATAAAAATCCATTTTCTTTTTTATTCGATACAAAAATCCCTCATGTCATCGGAACTCTGGAACATCCAGGCAAACACGAAGTAGAACGCTGCCTGACAACCATTCAGCATCTAACAGATGAAAAATTTCAAGGCCCGGTTTTGTACCCTTCTGCGGCTGATCAATCGAAGGTGAAAGAGTTTTTGGATGGGCCTTTTATCACCATTAGTCCTGCATCGGTCTGGTTCACCAAACAGACGCCACCGGAGGTATGGAAGGATTTTATTTCGCAGGTTTCCGGATACAAAATTTATTTGTTGGGTGCTGCTGGTGATTTTTTGTTATGCAAAAGCATCGCATCGGGCAATGAGAACGTGGGGAATCTTGCCGGGAAATTATCTCTGCTGCAATCTGCTGCACTCATGTCGAAGGCGAAAATGAATTACACCAACGACAGCGCGCCGATGCATCTGTGTTCTGCAATGAATGCACCGGTCACTGCTGTTTATTGCAGTACCATTCCAGCTTTCGGTTTTGGTCCGCTCTCAGATAAATCGTTTGTGGTCGAATCACATGAAGTTCTTTCTTGCCGGCCTTGCGGATTGCATGGTTACAAATCCTGCCCGCTCGGACATTTCAAATGTTCGCACATCCTAAGTGAAGATTTGGTGAAGAGTCTTTAGTGACGCAAGAGGATTTCTGGATTCTTATTTCTCGCCACAAAGTGGTAAACTGGAAAATTTCAGAAGGAATTTCAGAATGTGTTGAAAGTTGCTAATATGTTCAGCTTGTAGAATTCATGACGGAAGTGCTAATAAATTCGCAACGAGAAAATTTCAGTGAATTCCGAAATTCCTTCTGAAATTTTCCAGTTTACCACTTTGTGGCGAGAAATAAATGTCCATGCAAACTTTCCGAACAGAACACACACCCGACAAACCAGGATTTACATTGAATCACCGCGATGGCATCGTGATGATGGGATCTTGTTTCAGCGAAAACATTGGTATGATCTTGCAACGTCACCATTTTGATGTCGACCTGCATTCGCATGGAATTATTTTTAATCCACTGGCTATCACGAAGTCCTTGGATGATGTGATCAACAAAAAAAATTACATTGAATCGGAACTTGTTTGTTACAACGACATTTATCACAGCCTTTTTCATCACGGAAATTTCAGCAGCGATAATCCGCGCGAAACTTTGAACCGGATAAATTCGAGCATAACTGAATCGCACGAGAAACTTCGCCAGGCAAAAGTGCTGATGATCACCTTCGGCAGTGCGTGGGCATATTTTTATAAAAAAACGAATTCTGTTGTGGCGAATTGCCATAAAATTCCACAGCAAGAATTTGAGAAACGACTTTTGACTCATTCGGAAATTGAACTTAGCATGAAGAGTGTTTTTGATTCACTCAAAAAATTCAATCCGAATCTGAAAATTATTTTTACGATCAGTCCGGTTCGCCATCTGCGGGATGGATTTTTTGAGAACCAACTTTCCAAAAGCAAGTTATTCATCGCGGTTTCCAACCTTCTTGAAACGAACAAAGATTATTTCTACTTTCCTGCGTACGAAATTATTTTGGATGATTTACGCGACTACCGTTTTTTCAAAGAAGATTTGGTGCACCCAAATTCCACCGCCATAAATTATGTATGGGAAAAATTTATTTCCTGGTGCCTGGATTCTTCGTCGCATCAACTTCTGCAAAAAATGGAACCAGTTCTAAAATTCCTCGAACATCGTCCCATGAAAATTTCTGAATTTCAACATGAAGAAATACGCACGAAAAAAATGGAGGAGTTGAATTTGCTCATTTCAGATTTCAGGAAAAATTTGTGATGTTTTTGGTCAGATGCAGATTTTTTGCTGCCAAAAATTTTGTTGGAATTTTTCTTGCTTTTTTGATTGTGAAGAATCCATGGGAAAAAAATCTATGAGAAATCTCTTTGAACTTTTTTGAGGAAAATTGCG
>JANOVT010000304.1:0-5012 GCA_031417525.1 Flavobacteriales bacterium
TTTTGTTCGTGATCCGCATGGAGGATCAACAGTTTATTCAAAGCATCACAAACTACAGGATCAATTTCATACTCTGCAGTTGGCAAGGCGAACATCATGTGAAGGAAATTCTCCGTATAAGTGTATGTATTTTTTGGATACATGATCGGGTGACCGATGCTCACCTTATGAGCCTGTGCAGCAAGTGTTGCCATCTTGGCAATCAATCGGTGCATTGTCAATTCGATGTCTTTGTAAGGTCTGTTCGGATTTTGTGCTTCCGGATAAAACGTCGACATACTTGCGATCATCGAAGACAATACTCCCATCGGATGTGCTCCGGTCGGATACGCTTCATAAAAACGTTTCATATCCTCATGCACAAGTGTGTGGTGGCTAATGCTACCCTGGAAATAATCCAACTCCTTCTGTGTAGGAAGTTCGCCATAAATCACCAGATAGGCAACTTCCAGAAAAGTAGCATATTCAGATAGTTGCTCAATCGGATAGCCGCGATACCATAAAATACCGTTGTCGCCATCGAGAAACGTAATAGCACTTTTTGTGGAACCTGTGTTTTTGTAACCGGAATCAAGCGTTATGTATCCTGTTGTTTCCAACAGTTTGCTGATATCAATGGCCTTTTCATTTTCGGTTCCGATGATCACAGGCAATTCATACTCCTTGCCATCCAGGATAAGTTTAGCGGTTTCGCTCATTGAATTAGAGTGGATTGATAATTTTTATACGGGCTGCAAGATAGTATTGCAATTCACCATTGCAACTAACTTTTGTCAAGCAAATCAAAAAATCTGAAATGCCTGTTTGGCGCCTGTAACGGATGATGCTGGAAAAGGTTCTGGATAAATACGTCAAGCTTCGTATTCGACATATAGAGTTTTGAAACAATAGAACTATCTGAAAAACTGCTTTAAATTATAACCTGACCCAGAAAAATATTTTTCAATATACCCTGAGGTTCCTAAGGTTGAATCAAGGATAAATTTCATGCTTATTAGCATGCTATCTGGTAAGGAATTTTTCTGTTGTTTTTCAAATGGTTGGAAAAATAAAGTTAGTTGTTCACCAGGCTCAACTATAAAATAATTGTCAGTGCTGTGCCAATTACAGACGCTTACACTCCAACCGGGTCTATCCCTACAATCATAACAATATTGCTTTTTCAGCTAGGTAGAAATTACCCTCGGACAAACTGATGAATCTTCATCAATGCTCTTGAACCATTTCGGAAACTCTAGCAAAGGTAAAAATACCCTTTGCTTTGAGTTATTTGAAAAGAGAATTTCATGAACATAAATCGCCTGAGTGTCAGGTTCGAATTCCAAGTTCGTTATCCAATATTTATTGTTGTTGGTAAGCGTAAAATCAATAGAATCCAGGTCTGAATGGTCAGAATTCCTATCAACCATTGGTTTGTCGCAATGAATAAACAAAGTCATACCAAAAATAATGTACGCAATTTGTTTCAAAATAGAACTACTTTAAATGCTACTAGAACGTAACCAATTTCGTCACATTCCATTTTTCTAAAGAAAGCAATGAAAATTTAGATTCTCAGCAAATCTCCGCAGCTCTTTACATTGGTGGAAATTAGAGCCTGTTCTCAATTCCAGGTGACAACGAAGTTTTTTTCATACTCCTGAAACTCCTCTTGTGTTCGCACAGTCAAGTATTTTTCTTCACTGAAATAATGAAGAAATAATTCAAGCTGTGCGGGTGTGCGATATCCTGTTACAGGACCTAAACCTTGCGCTTTTTTATCCATAAAAAAGAGAGTAGGATAGGCGCTTACATTGAGAAAACGAGCGAATTCATGCACGCCATTTCTTCCTGGCTGATTCGGCACATAATCCGGATTTTTGTATTCCTTTCCGCCGAATGTCACTGCTTCTGGACTTTCAGCATCAAACTTTACGCAGTAATAATGTTCATTTAGATACGCAGCAACACGAGCATCTGTAAAGGTGTTGTTCGACATCATTTTACAGGGACCACACCACTTGGTGTAGACATCAATCATGATGGGTTTCGGAGTATCGAGTTGTGCATTTACGGCTTCTTCAATGGTCATCCATTTGACATCGCCAGATGCAAGTTTGTCATTGCTTTTGAATGAAATCAATGCGAATGCAATGACCAGAATGAATGAGAATGCGAGAATCTTATTTTTCATGATATGAATAGTATGTATTTTTATTTCACTTCCTGCATGAGTTTGCGGATTAAAGGCGAAATCAATATCAGTGCCACACCGGCAATGATTGCGTACCAAGCAAAATCGTAATAACCCTTTGTATAGATATTCAATTTTTCTAGAGGGGAGGCAGTCGGATCTGGCGAAATGCTAGCCCCGAATAATCCCGCAACGTACTGTCCGTATGCACTTGCCAGAAACCACATTCCCATCATAAAGCCCTGGAGACGGGCAGGGGCGAGCTTCGTCATAATGGATAACCCAATCGGCGAAAGACAAAGCTCTCCAATCGTAACCGCAAAGTATGCTAGTGTGAAAATATCGAGCGATGATTTTCCATCGATTCCGGCAAAAAATCTACCTGAAAAGAAAATGAAATATCCGATACCAAGAAATAAGAATCCGATTCCGAATTTCACTACAGTGTTCGGCTCTATTTTCTTTTTAGCCAGAAACACCCAAAGAGTGCCTACAATGGCAGCGAACATGATGACAAAAAGTGAATTCGCAGCATTGTTTACCCCATTCGGATCCAGGTGAATAATCCCGAGAATTTCATTGTGCAGATGATCCGCAGCAAAAAGACTAAGCGATCCACCAGCTTGTTCAAAAATGGCCCAAAAGATGGCAGAGAAAGCTATAAAACAAAGAGCTGCGATTAGTTTTTTTACTTCTGAAGAAGTGCTCTTACTCATTTCATATGCGAGGTAAAGCAAGGCGAACGGTCCAATACAATACATAAAATAATCGGTATACTTAGTATTGGCAACCATTACCATGATCAATGGAATGCAAACAAGTGCACCGCCGTAAACAGCATAATCGATCCATTTTTTTCCGGTGATACCTTTTAGCTCAAATGGAGAAAGTCCAATTGTGCCCATTTGTTTTCTGGTATACAGAAATGTGATCAGGCTAATCGTCATTACGATGGCAGCAAGTCCGAACGCTACATTCCATCGCAATCCTTCTGCGATCATTCCGCTTAAAAACTCACCTTTTCCAATAGCAATGCAGAAATAGCCGCCAAGCAAAGCTCCAAGGTTGATACCTGCATAAAAAAGTGAAAATCCATCATCACGTCTGCTGTCACCTGTCTTATAGAGCTGGCCAACCATACTGGAAATGTTCGGCTTGAAAAAACCTGTACCGACAATGTTGAAAGAAATTCCCAAGAAGAAAAATTTCGTCGGGTCAATAGCAAGAATAATACTTCCTGTGATCATCAACAAACCGCCCCAGAAAAGCGATTTTCTGAATCCAAGTATTTTGTCAGCAAACAAACCTCCGATGAATGTGAATGCATAAACCCAAGCTTGTGTCGCACCATATTGAAGGTTGGCTGCTTTTCCGTCCATGAACAATTGATTCACCATAAAATAAGTAAGCATCCCCCTCATTCCATAGAAACAGAATCGTTCCCACATTTCAGAGAAAAACAAATACCACAATTGTTTTGGGTATTTGCCACTGAAATTTTGAATGGCGGCAATTTGAGAATCTGCTTGTCCCTCAGGACTGTTTGAATCTTGATCCAGAATTGGTGTCATAAAGTGTATTGGTGGTGTTACGAAAAAGGCCTGAATCGGGTTCGATTCAGGCCTCCAAAATAATGATATTTAGCGATTTCAATTCACATTGTTTTCTTTCATCACTCCGTTGAGCCATTTCAACATGAGGAATAAGACGATAGCTGCTGCGGTCACTAATCCGAAATTCAAATAGAAGTAGTTTTCTTTTTGAGGGAATTTATCCCAAAGACTGGAGAGCATTCCTGACATTTTATTACCTACAGAAATTGCAAGGAAGAATCCGCCCATCATCAATGCTGTGATACGAGGAGGAGATAATTTGGAAACAAGTGAAAGTCCCATAGGTGATAAACACAATTCACCAATCGTGATGACACCATAAGAAGCCATCAACCACCATGCGCTTGCTTTTCCTGTCATATCATTTGTGGCAAACACAGCGCCCACCATTACCAAAGATGAAAGGGCGGTAATCACCAAACCGATCGCAATTTTTGTTGGAGTGCTTGGTTCTCTGCCTTTTTTGCGCATCATTCCAAATATTCCAATCAGAACCGGAGTGAGAAGAACAACCCAGAATGGATTGATCGATTGGAACAACTCGGTAGAATATAGTTTCATGTTTTCGCCTTGCGCAGGAACCTGATCAGGTGGAAGTGTTTTAAAATATTTATGGGATTTTTCCAGTTGATCGATTCCTCTTCCATAATCCGCACGTGCATCTAATTCTTCTTTGGAAACAGCCGGCATTGCCTTTTCAATCGCGCGACTGTTTTCAATTTCTTTATTGAATGATTCATCATCCATTGAAACGATTTCGTTGTTGACTACCACTTGTGCCATTCCGACTTCATCCGCGGCATTAGCAATAGCAGTAGGCATTTTACGATCGGTATGATCTTCTGCCCAAACTGTCAGTGCATCTCCATTCTGGTGAAAAATGGCAAAGAATAAAATGACACATGTAAAAACGGCAAGCAGAGCTTTGATTGCACGGCTTTCTTTCGCTTCAGCTTTAACGGCCAGGTAAATAAAGAATGAAATAACCGGCAGGCAGCCGAAAATGAATGCGTCATTGGTGTCCGTTCCCAATAAATTACCCGGAATAAGATAGCCAAGGATGCCAAACACAAACATTGGTACCACGGTCATACCTAAAATTTTAGCCGTAGGCATATCACCTTTTTGCAAAGGTTTTATGATATCAACATGTTTTATATGTCTGGTACCTAGAATGAAGACAACCACACCAATGAGCATACCCACACCGGCAGCTGCAAATGCAT
>JANOVT010000305.1:0-14342 GCA_031417525.1 Flavobacteriales bacterium
GCGCATGTCGTTGGCATCAGCCAACACTTCCAAATAGGTTTTGGGGTAACCAGGATTGGCAAATGCCAACGACATGCGCAGGCACGGGCTATACGAAGCAATTTTGAACTTGCGGAGATAAAGAGTATGAAGCCCGCGCCATCGAATCCAGCCTTTTCGGCGCGGCATGTCCGCGTGAAGGGAGAATAAAAAATTCAATTTTTCTTTAGGGTACAAACTGGTTTGTGCTATCAGGTTTTGGTCCGAATTTTTTAAAGTGGAAGGTATCGTCTTCTGTTCGAGATTCAGATCCGTCGCATCGATAAGATCTATTGATATAAATTGTTGAATCATTGAGAATAACACCTTCATTCACATAAGCCACCCAACGATTGCTTGATGGATACCATTTTTCGAAGGAAAATGCACTGCCAGAAATTTTAAAATTGCCCCAATGTGAGAGTACATCCTTTGCCATGCTATAGTATGTCCCATCGCTAAATTTCTCTTCTTTTGCCGCCAATTCTTCCGTTGTCACCAGTTCACCGTAAAGCATGACACCATTACGATAAAAGAAGAAAATTTCTCGCCTTGATGGATTAATCGATTCTTTGAAATAATACCCGTTTATTTTCAACTCACTACCAGGAAAAGCTCTTGCGATTGAACACAATTCATCCGCGTTCGTTTCTTTACACTTCTTACACGAAAAGAGTAACAGCAGACCCAAAATCATGGACAGTTTCCGTTGCACAGAAATGATTTTAAAGTGGTGATCATCATTGACCATTTTGGTAGTGGGATTCAGTGAACGTTGGGGTAAAAATAGGGATGAGTGAAGATTACATCCAAACTCCGCATCATAATAGAAAATCAAACAACCTTTCAATTCAAACACATCCAAATCAACTCCACGAAAATTTCATTATATATCAATACTACATTTACCCCCATGACCAAAAAATTCAAATCCCAATTCAACGGTTCGCTGGAAGTAAGTATGCTGAATGGCCGCAAAGTGCTTGATAGTGAAAACGCCAATTACTCATTCGGTGCAGCACAAGGTGTATGGAACAAGACTCTGAAAAAAGTGCCGCTTGAAAAAGTAAAAAGCGTGCTGGTATTTGGATTGGGTGGCGGATCGGTGCTGGATATTTTGCGGAATGATTTTGACTACCAGGGAAAAATTACTGCGGTGGAAATTGATCCGGTGATTGTAAAGCTTGCCGCAGAAGAATTTGGTGTGGTGGAGTCTTCCATTCTTAAAATCGAATGCATGGATGCGTTTGATTATGTTTTGAAAAGAAAAAGCAAATTCGATCTAGTGATCGTGGACATTTCTATTGATTACACCATTCCGGAAAAAATTCTGACGACTACTTTTTGGAATGCTTTAGTGGAGCGCATAAAACCTGGAGGCATGATTGCCTTCAATGCGTTGAACTACGGAAAAAAAATAGATCACATCAAAAACATTTTGAATGAATCCGGATTTGAATTGAAAGTGCACAACAAAGTGAATGGGACAAATACAGTTCTAATAGCGGAATCATGAATATTATTTAAACGCAGATTGCACAAATTAATGCGCAGATTTTCGCAGAGTTTTAACGCGACCTTCCGAGAGCTTCTTTTTGTCTCAACTGAAGTCTAGCCTGCTTATCCGGGCCATTTTCCAAGGTCTTCTTAGCTATGCGAGGTGCGACGACTTTGATCCATTGCTTCATGTCCGGTGTGCATTCCGGAGAATTCCCAATCGCCTCCAGGAGATCCAATGCTTTTAGCCCGGCTGAATATTCGTCCTTCATTTCCTTTAGCCGATATCCATACTCCTTTGCTGTCGTCACCGATTTTCGTTGTTGATCTTGATACCATTCAGATGCTTTGTCCTGCAGGTGCTTGTCATCAATCCAGGAATTTTTCACCTTTGATTTCTGTGATTCGCGGGTCAATTGCGCCAACAGATTTAGCTTTTCCCTTACCTCGCCCCGCTCAAATGCCCGACCTTGTTCAAAAGCATGAACTCGTGAACGCACTACACCAAGGAAAACACTCAGGTCATCCAGGGAGATCCGAAGTTGGGCGCGTAATTTTCTGATGACTACCGGCATAGAACAAATGAGGATCAAAAGTAGAGTACAAAAATGAAAGTACAAATATTTGTACTCTCATTTTTGTACTGCAATTTTTCAATCAAAACTCATTTTTCAAATAAGAGGTCTCAAAAAATACTCCTTGATACTTTGTGCGACTCTGTGCGACTCTGTGGTTAAAAAAAGAGACTCACATAAACCCAAGCTCCAGCTGCGCCTCTTCACTCATCATACTTTTATCCCACGCTGGCTCCCAGGTGATTTCGACTTTGCATGAAGCAACACCTTCTACAGATGCCACTTTTTGTTCGACTTCGGGAGGAAGTGTTTCAGCAACAGGGCAAGATGGCGAAGTCAATGTCATCATGATGATCACGCTGCCGTCGTCTTGGATACCGATGTTGTAAACGAGTCCGAGCTCGTAGATGTCCACAGGAATTTCCGGGTCATAAATGGTCTTCAACATCTTGATGATGTTTTCCTCTATCTTTTTCCGTTCGGTAAATTCCATTTTATTTATGTGCGTATGCAAACGCATACATTTTCATTTGTTTGATCATACTTGCCAGTCCGTTGCTACGCGTCGGCGACAAGTGTTCCTGCAATCCGATGTCTTTTACAAAATGCAAGTCTGCATTCGAAATCACCTCCGGATTTTCATCACTTAGCACACGGATCACCAAAGCCACCAAACCCTTTGTGATAATGGCATCACTGTCGGCAGTGAACAAAAGTTTACCTTCATTACTTATCTCCGCATGCAGCCATACCTTCGATTGACAACCTTTGATGAGGTTTTCTTCCACTTTATATTTTTCATCGATCAGCGGTAAATCTTTACCCAGTTCGATGATGTATTCATACTTCTCCATCCAGTCGGAAAAGGAACTGAACTCATCGATGATCTCTATTTGTTTTTCTTCGATGTTCACTTAAGAAAGAAGTTGAATGGATTTTTTCAATGCAGCGATGAACAGATCAATTTCATGTTTTGTGGTATACACACTAAAAGAAATTCGCACGGAACCTGCGACGCCATAATAATTCCAAAGCGGCTCGGTGCAATGATGACCCGTTCTCACGGCAACCCCTTGTTTGTCCAACAACGTTCCGAGATCATATGGATGAATGTCTTCCACCTGAAATGAAATCACGCCTACTTTTTCCGCAGCCGTTCCGAATATTCTCACCTTATCTAATTCAAGTATCGCCTCGGTTGCATAGTTCAACAAAGAAACTTCCCGTTCGTGTAATTCTGCCCAGCCGAGGTGATTCACAAAATCGATGGCAGCACCTAAAGCAATCACCCCTTCGATGTTGGGCGTACCAGCTTCAAACTTGTATGGCAACTCGTTGTACGTCGTTTTTACAAACGAACAACTTTTGATCATCTCACCACCACCTCGCCACGGCGGCATTTCTTCCAACAAACTTTCTTTTCCATATAAAACACCCGTGCCGGTCGGACCGTATAATTTGTGCGCACTAAACACATAAAAATCACAATCCAGTTGCTGCACATCGACCGGAAAATGAGCTACAGCCTGAGCGCCATCCAATAGAATGACTGCTCCCACCTCATGTGCTTTTCTGATCAGATCATTCACCGGATTAATAGTGCCCAATGAATTGGAAACGTGATTGACAGCAACGAGTTTTGTTTTTGAATTGAGAAGAGAATTAATATCGGTAAGATTCCATTCACCATTTTCATGAATCGGAATGACACGAATCACTGCTCCCTTTTCTTCCGCCAACATTTGCCAGGGAACGATGTTGCTGTGATGCTCAAGCATGGAGAGCAAAATTTCATCTCCTGCTTTGATGTTTTGTCTGCCCCAGGTTTGGGCTACCAGATTGATCCCGTCGGTGGTGCCACTGGTAAAAATAATTTCGGAATTTTCTGAAGCGTTTAAAAACAACTTCACTTTTTCACGTGTCTCTTCATACTTCGTGGTAGAAAGATTAGCGAGATAATGAGCGCCCCGATGAATATTCGCATTCATTGCTGTGTAATAGTGCGAAATTGCATCAATCACCAATTGTGGCTTTTGAGTCGTTGCCGCATTATCGAGATAGACCAATGGATATCCATTCACCTTTTGGTGCAGAATCGGGAATTCTTTTCGGATATGCTCTATGTCTATCGCTGTGTTCATATTTCAAAAACAGGCAATTGCCTCTTTTGTTCTAAACAAAAATCAAAGATCTTGAAACGAGTTCGTTCGTTACAAAATCACGAATGTGGAGATTCGAAATCTTCATCAGTACATCGTTGATAAAGGCAGTGGCAAGAAGTTTACGTGCATTGTCTTCACCCAATCCGCGCGACTTCAAATAGAAGAGTGCGTTCTCATCCATTTGTCCGGTGGTGGTGCCATGGCTGCACTTTACATCATCGGCGTAAATCTCCAACTCCGGTTTGGTATTCATTTGCGCATCATCGCTCAGCAGGATATTGGCATTGCTTTGAAAAGCATTGGTCTTTTGCGCATCCGGGTGAACAAAAACTTTTCCGTTGAAAACACCACTCCCCTGATCATCGAGTAAACCTTTGTACAGTTCATTGCTATTGCAATGTGGAAATCGATGATCCACTTTTGTGTGATTATCGATCAATTGTTTTTTCCTTGGAAAAAAAACACCGTTCAAATTCGCTTCGATATTTTGACCATCGAGTGAGATGTGAAGATTATTTCGCACCCAACCACCATCGACGGTGATCGTATTCACAGTAAAGTTGCCATTGCCTTTTACAGACACGTTTTCGTCATTTAACAAAAAGTGATTGTCGGATTGACTTTGAATTTTATCCAGATGAACAAAAGCATTTTCAGCAACGGTCAAAAACAATTCACGATGAGAAAAAGATTTATCATCATTCAGAGAAACGAAAGATTCAACTAGTTTGAATTCGCTCATTTCATTCACTATGCATTCCACGTAGGGCAATGCGATATTTTGAGAAGCCGTGTTGACGTAGAGGATATGCAGATGGCGTTTGGTCTGAATGTTTTTATCAATACGAATTGATAGTACGTCCGTACAAAACGCAGTATGAATCGCCTGGAAAACGTTTATTGGTTCAGCAAGATTTTTATTCTGAAGTTCCTGCGAAACATGAACACCATTTTCAAATTGTTGAGATGATAAGTCCTTTCTCAAAAACCCATTGACAAAAACCAAATGATCCGCCTCCAGATTTGGAATAAGAAATGGTGTAATATCAACTGCAGCAGCATCGCGAACAATATTCCATGCTTCACTGCTGATGCGGGTAGTGCGCGTATACTTCCATTCTTCAGAGCGTGTGGTAGGGAAATCGTAAGTTTCGAGTTTGTTCTTTACTTCTGTTACCAACAAAGGGTTCTGACCAGACAAAGCAGATGTATGATCACTGAATGATTTACTGAATTCGATTGATTTTGAAATTTTTTCTTCTACCATGCCTGCAATAAAAAAGGATTTTGAAATGACTATTTAAAAAGAAGATCAAACATTTTCTATTGCATCCACTTCTTCTTTCACCCAATCATAACCTCGTGCTTCAAGTTCGAGAGCAAGTTCTTTGCCTCCGCTTTTCACAATTTTTCCCTTGTATAAAACGTGCACAAAATCAGGCACGATATGATCCAATAAACGCTGGTAGTGTGTGATCACGATGAAAGACCGTTCTGGAGAGCGTAACGCATTTACACCATTAGCAACAATACGCAATGCGTCGATATCCAAACCGCTGTCGGTTTCATCGAGAATAGCGAGTTTCGGTTCAAGCAAAGCCATTTGAAATATTTCATTGCGCTTTTTTTCACCACCACTAAAACCTTCGTTCACCGCACGGTTCGCGAGTTGACCATCCAGTTCCACGAGCGCAGATTTTTCTTTGACAAGACGCAAAAAATCTTTTGCACTCAATGGATCGAGACCTTTGTGTTTTCTCATTTCGGCGTGTGCGGCCTTCATGAAATTCATATTGCTCACACCAGGAATTTCCACCGGGTATTGAAAAGCAAGAAAAACACCATCACGTGCCCGCTCTTCTGCCGGCATGTCAAGCAAGTCCTTTCCTTCAAATGTCACACTGCCATTCGTCACTTCATAATCCTCTCGACCGGCGAGCACAGAAGCAAGCGTACTTTTTCCGGAACCATTTGGTCCCATGATCGCATGAACCTCGCCTGCTTTAACTTCCAGGTTTAATCCTTTGAGAATTTCCTTCTCATCAATTTTTGCCTGCAGATTTTTAATACTTAACATATCCAATTTTTAGCTCACGTTACCGTGATGTCATTTATAAAATTCTTATCCCACACTACCTTCCAGAGAGATCGCGAGAAGCTTTTGTGCTTCCACTGCAAACTCCATCGGCAGCTTATTCAATACTTCTTTTGCATAACCGTTCACGATCATCGAAATCGCCTGCTCTTCACTTAATCCTCTTTGCAGACAGTAAAAAATCTGGTCTTCACCAATCTTTGAAGTAGTCGCTTCATGCTCCACTTTCGCCGATTTGTTTTTTACTTCGATGTAAGGAAAAGTGTGTGCGCCGCAAGTGTCGCTCATCAGCAAAGAATCGCACTGCGAAAAATTACGTGCGTTCGTTGCGTTCTTATTTACTTGTACAAGTCCTCTATAACTATTCTGACTTTTGCCGGCGCTGATACCCTTTGAAATGATAGTGCTCGTCGTGTTCTTGCCGATGTGTAACATCTTCGTTCCTGTATCGGCTTGTTGGTGATGATTCGTAACGGCTACTGAATAAAATTCACCCACACTGTTATCACCTTTCAAAATACACGAAGGATATTTCCATGTGATTGCACTACCAGTTTCAACTTGTGTCCAGGAGATTTTGGAACGATTACCATCACACAATCCTCGTTTGGTGACGAAATTGAACACACCACCTTTTCCATCCTTATCACCCGGATACCAATTCTGAACGGTACTGTATTTTATTTCTGAATCCTTCATCGCAATCAACTCCACCACCGCGGCGTGCAATTGATTTTCATCACGTGATGGAGCTGTGCATCCTTCGAGGTAACTCACATAACTTTCTTCATCTGCGACTACGAGGGTGCGTTCAAATTGTCCGGTGCCTCCTTCATTGATTCGGAAATACGTTGAAAGTTCCATTGGGCAACGAACACCTTTCGGTATATAACAAAATGAGCCGTCAGTGAACACAGCTGAATTTAAAGCAGCATAAAAATTATCTGTTCTTGGAACAACGGTTCCCAAATACTTTTTCACCAACTCAGGATGTTCCTTCACAGCCTCGCTCATCGAACAAAAGATGATACCCAGTTCGCCGAGTTTTTCTTTAAATGAAGTAGCCACCGAAACCGAGTCCATCACAAAATCAACAGCGACGCCTTGAAGTCGTTTTTGTTCTTCCAGCGAAATGCCGAGCTTGTCCATTGTCTTGCGCAATTCCGGATCGAGTTCATCCAATGAATTGAGCAATACTTTTTGTTTCGGAGCGGAGTAATAGGAGATCGCCTGAAAATCGGGCTTCGTGTATTTCACATGCGCCCATTCCGGTTCGATCATTTTTTGCCAGATGGCAAAAGCCTCCAGACGCCATGTCAGCAGCCATTCAGGTTCTTCTTTCTTTTTAGAAATAAGACGAATGGTGTCTTCTGACAATCCTGCCGGTGCCTTATCGCTTTCAATGTTTGTTGTAAAACCGAACTCGTATTCCTTCGATGTCACATTTTCTAATAACTCGTCTTCTTCGTATGCCATCTCAACTGCTTATATTCAAAATTCAAAATTCAAAAATTCAATCCGCAGAACTTCCCAAGCTCTTAGTCTTCTGCTCAATAGAATACACGTGTTTCGCTCCTTTCATATCCGTGTTTTTCACGTATTCAATAAAGTTGTTGAGTTGTTTGGAAATGTTCTCGATATCAATCAACAACTTTTCAAACTCCACCTTCAGAATATAATTTCTATCAAAAGCCCGATACAACTGCGACCTCACTTCTCCTGCCGAGCCTTTAGCGATATATAAATACTGAATCAATTCCTTATTGTTATTTCTCTCATATCCCTCAGCGATATTGTCCATCACACTTCCCGAAGATCTGTTCAGTTGATTACAAAGAGCGTAGTCTTTTGAAAAACTACTTTCCTTCATCACTTCATGAACATCCTTGCAAAACATTCTCGCTTTCTGCCAAACTTCAAGGTCTTCAAATCTTCTGGCCATTGCATTCAAAATTTAAATCGAACTCCGACTATTTGAATATTTGAATTTTTGAATCCTTGAATCTTTGAATTAGATGGAGAAGCTTTCACCGCAACCACAGGTGCGATTCGCGTTCGGATTTTTGAAAACAAATCCCTTTCCATTCAAACCTCCGGTATACTCGAGTTCGGTTCCAACGAGGTATAAAAAACTTTTGCGATCGACAACGACTTTCACACCATTGTCTTCAAATACCTGATCGCCTTCTTTCATTTCGTGATCAAACTTGAGTTGATACATCAATCCACTGCAACCACCGCCTTCCACACCCACACGAACAAATGATCCGTCCGGATGCTTTTCAGTCATCATCAGGTGTGATACCTGCTCTTTTGCACTATCTGCTACCTTAATCATTTTTATTGGTTTTAAAATTTCCAGAACCCAATCAGGTTCTACTTACCCGATCTTATTTAGAAATGCTCTAAATAAATGGGGTCACAAAAATACCTCGTTTAAGGTATAAAAGCCAAATGAAAATGCACTGAATTCGACTAAATGATGAGGATCAAATTTTTTTATGGAATTTTCCCGATATTTCGTCTCTATTGAGCCGAAAGAGCAACCAATCAGTCCACTTTGTGGACTCATAAATCGCTAACCAATCGAAACAACCATCATGAGAACACTGAACTACACCCGCCAATTCATTGTATTTTGTATGACACTCGCTTCCTTGAAAGCCTTTTCACAATGCAATGACAATGTCGTTCCAGTGATTACAGCCGAATCTGTCATCACCAGTTCAACAGGCGTTTATCCTCAGCCGACCGCGTTAGTCACGGACGATACGGAGGTAACACTCACCGCTCAAACCACTGTTCAATTTTCGCAAGTAGAGAATCTCATTATGCCCGACCTAGGTGAAAATCTCTGCAACTACGGGGCGGCTTCCGCATTTATCACGTTCGGAATGCCTAACGCCTATCGCTATTGGACCGCAGACGAAGGCGGTCAGTTTGAGATTTTCGAAAATGGCACCGCTCACTTCACCTGCACTTTCACCAATTTTATAAACCCCAATGGCAAACTTGCTGCAGATGTCTGGCTCGAGGGTGGCTATAATTGGACTGACTGGCAGTCCGCACCAGAGCCAAATGGCGACCCTGCCCCACATGGCTACAAGCACGATTGTGGAGGAGTAGGCGCAAATCATGAAGACTGGACATATTATTATGTATCCGGCAACAGCACCATGATCGGTCTGGGAGATTATGTGGATACATACCTTTCGCTGAGTCACGCTCCGGTCAACCATTTCTTCGGTTACCAATATGGATCAGGCGCAAATAATTATTCGCCGGAATTCGGTTCGGGAGGATGGGTCATTGCAAACGGCAACTTCATTGATCATTCCACAAACTTCTCACTTTCGGGACTTGCAAGTTCTTCGGACTTTATGTTCAAACAAGAATATTCGCATTACGACGCCGTGATAGAGACAGTTTACACCGCAACAGATTCATGTGGCAATACTTCAACATTTACACAAGAAGTTCAGATCAATGAAAATCCCGGACCTGTGTTGAGTAATATGCCGGTAGCCGGAACACAGATGGAATTGTGCGACTTCATCAATTGGCAACCGGAATGGGTATCGTTTTGCGGTGGTGAGATTGTTTCAACCATTGATGCAAGCCCAACCGAAATGATTTCTGAGACTCCATCTATTGTGACAGTGACCTGCACTGCATCGGATAATTGCGGCGGCACGAGCACTTATTATTTCGATGTTCTCGTATGGAGCAATGGCACTTGCGGATCAGAAAATTGCGCAGGAGATTTTAATGCTGATGGAGTAGTTACATCCAACGATGTCAATCTTTTTATGGGAGCGTTTCTGACTTCCAATGCACAATTCGACATCAATGAAGATGCGCAGGTAAACATGTTAGACTTCATTTTGGTATTGGAAAATTTCGGAAATCTGTGTGGGAATTAGGATCAGGTTAATACTGTTCCAAAATATTTCGCGATCTCCATTTTTGCTTTGCCAAGCAAGATTTTTTCCTTCATCAACGCATCCAATTTTTCTTCATCATCCTTTGCTTCTTCAATGTCCTTATCCAGAAGATTGGTGATGAATTGAACGCGTCGAAGCTTTAATCTAAAAACACAATCCTTCGTTGCTTTGCGCAACAACATTTCTTCTGTTTCCGGATAAATGCTATGGCGTGTCGTCCAGTTTTCGCTCATCACATGAGCGTTGATTAACAGACCAGAACTTTCTGTAGAGACAGAAGAATCCGAATGTTGCGTAAAGTTGGTTGATTGTGGTATTTCTTCCCGACCGATGAACTCAATGTACTCTTTAAAGATGCTCGCATACACAGGAGTTTCTAGGTGAATTTCATCCTGCTCAATGTTTGCAATCAGATATTCGGCAACACTCACCTGATGAATCTCTTCATGTCCGTCCTCATTCACCAAAGAAATTTCAATGGGCTTGTCGCCGTAATTCAACAGCAAACGAATAAGATCCTTTTCCTGAAAGTAAAGTGAAAATTCCTCGACCGTTTCCGACGGAATGCCATCCGCAGGAAATTCTTCCAGAGGTGGCAATTCATCCGGCACAGCAGATTTGTCTTGCTTCTTGTAATTAGAAACAATGACCTTGTTGAGTTCCGTGAGAAGCACTTGCTCCTGAATGTTCAGCAAGCGACTGCACTCCTGAACATAGACGCTCCTTGTAATTCCATCCGGAATGAGTGCAATGCTATCTACGATGCCACGAATAAGCGCAGCGCGTTTTACAGGATCATTACCCGCATCTGCAACAAGCAGCGACGTTTTAAACGTGATAAAATCTTTCGCATTGGTGGAAATAAATTCCTGGATTTCCGTAGAACTATGCTTGCGTGAAAAACTATCCGGGTCGTCGCCATCAGGGAAAAGCAAAACGCGCACGTTCATGCCTTCTTTCAAGATCATGTCGATACCGCGGAAAGAAGCTTTGATACCCGCGCTATCACCATCGTAGAGAATAGTGATGTTCGGTGTGTATCTCCTGATCAGACGGATCTGACCTTCGGTAAGACTCGTACCACTGCTTGAAACAACATTTTCGACACCAGCCTGGTGCATGCTCACCACATCCGTGTAACCTTCCACGAGGTAACACATGTCGTATTTCACGATAGCATTCTTCGCAAGGTGCAGGCCATACAACACATTGCTTTTGATATACAATTCACTTTCCGGTGAATTGAAATACTTCGCAATTTCTTTTTCTGCTTTTAAAGTCCGGCCACCAAAAGCGATCACTTTTCCGCTGATGTTGTGGATAGGGAACATCACACGACCGCGGAAAAAATCATACGGCACACCATCTCTTTCACGGGTGAGACCAGCCTTCATAAGATACTCCAATTTGTATTGCTGCTCAAGTGCAGCCTTCGTCATGGCATCCCATTTATCCGGGCAATAACCCAGTTGGAATTTTTGAATGATGTCGTCGCGAAATCCACGCTCGTGGAAATAAGAAAGTCCGATGGCCTTTCCCTCATCGGATTCCAGCATTTGTTGCTGAAAGTATTTCGCTGCAAACTCACTGACAATGCTCAGTTGTTCGCGTTCACTTTTTTCCTGTTGTTGTTCTTCGGTTTGTTGGTCTTCTTCGATTTCGATTTGATAGCGGCCTGCAAGCCAACGCAGCGCTTCCGGATAAGAAAGCTTTTCATGCTGCATTAAAAAATCGACTACGTTGCCACCTTTTCCGGATGAAAAATCCTTGTAAATTCCTTTGGCGGGAACCACAAAAAAAGAAGGAGTCTTTTCATTGGCAAAAGGCGAAAGACCTTTGTAAGCAGAACCACTTCTTTTCAGATGCACAAATTCACCCACGACATCTTCAATGATGGCGGCCTGGTAAATTTTGTCTATGGTGTTTTTGCTGATCAACGTCAGATAGAATTTGAAGGGTAGCAAATTTAGCAAATCCGCCACCCCATTTTCCGGCGAATCGCTTGAAAACGTTGATAAATGGACCAATTGCTTCTGAACAGAAGAATTTTACAATATACCACCGCCTTTTTTGTTTCTTGCCGGCTATGAAGTGGCAAGACAAACTATTCCTCTTTGCTTTTTTCTTATTAAATCTGTTTCAGGCCGCATTTACTGAACTTACCGGTGACGAGGCGCTGTATTGGATGCATTGGCAAAACCTGGATTGGGGATTTCGGGATCATCCACCTTTAACGGCCGTGCTGATCGGAATAGGTTATTCTCTTTTTCAAAGTGAACTCGGGGTGCGGCTGATGATGGTGATTGCCAATACGATCATGATTATTCTGATTTGGGAATTGGTGCAACCTAAAAAACGATCTCATTTTTTCCTGCTCGTATTTTCCATTCCAATTCTGAGTGTATATGGGTTTATGGCAACACCGGATGTTCCGCTCATGCTTTCTGCTGCATTTTATTTTGTGATCTGGAAAAAATTTCTGATTGAGCAGAATTCCAAAAACACATTGCTCCTGTCGTTAGCACTTGCTGCCATGGTATGGAGTAAATACCATGGATTGTTCATCATCATTTTCACCTTGTTGCCGATCAAAAAAATGTGGTTCAATAAAAACTATTGGTTGGCCGCGGTTTTAGGTGTTTTACTCTATTCACCACACCTCATCTGGCAAATTGTTTCTGATTTGCCAACGATCAAATTCCATCTCAACGAACGAAATTCAGATGCCCTGGAATGGAAACATATATTGGGATACGTTGGAGGACAATTCGCAGTATTCAATCCATTGGTTTTTGTTGCTGCCATCGTTATGATGTTTCGAACCAAAGCCAAAGACGATTTCGAACGTTCGATGCAGTGGTTGATTTCGTGTATGCTTTTGTTTTTCCTCATGGATAGTTTTCGTGGCAGAGTGGAAATTCATTGGACCGCACCGCTGGTCATTCCAATCATTTATTTGCTGATATCAAAGTGGAATCAATTGGAACCCGACAAATGGATGATGCGCGGCCTGCTGTTTTTTACTTCACTTATTCTGATTGGACGAGTCGCGTTGGTCATCGATTGGGTGCCCGCACTTTACAAAACATTTCATCGTGACAAACAAAAGATGGCCGCTATACAAGAAGCTGCCGGTGGTTTGCCGGTATGTTTTATGAATTCCTATCAGAATCCTTCGCTCTACATGTTTTACACAGGAGAAAAATCACACTCTATCAACAACACAGAAGGTGGAAAAAATCAATACGACTATTGGTCATACAACGAATACCTCCACAAAAAACCATTCTTTTTCGTGGCGAGTTATGCTGCATCCGGCTTCGAAAAAGACACCATCGGCAAGTTTGTTTTCGATGTAAAAAAATACGATGACCTGCCAGTGATGCATGGCCTCACAATCTGGACAAAAGAATGGTTGCATCTTTATCATCCCGGTGATACAGCGCGCATTGAAGCACAGTTGATCAATAAGAACAGCTACGACATCGACTTCCACGATTCCACACATTCGTTTAAGTGGAAGGCGATGTTCAATCACAAAAAACCGAACGTAGCAAATCCGGAATTGAAAATTGAAAACCTTCCACTATATCTTGCTTCGGGAGATTCCGTTCCGATAGTTTTAGAATTTACAATACCCGATCGTCCCGGTAAAAACTACCTATTGTTTGCAGCGCAAGTAGACGAACTGCCTCCAACTTATCAGTCCAATAAATTAAGAGTGATGATTAAGTGATGATACCTTTTTCTGGTGTCAGGTTCATCTTCACAACCACAGAAAATTAAAAAATCATTCATTCCATATATACACGTTTGTGCAAAAATGGAATTGAATTCCATATTTAGACAATTCAACTTTCAATTCGTGAACACCGAAAAGAAATTATCCAGAAATTAAAAGAGAATAAAAGGTACTATCTCATGAAGTGTGTAAGTAGAGAAGTTGTTCTGAAATTTTTGACCCTTTCAAAGGTCAAAAAAATTTCGGAAACAACTTATCGGTAAATTAACACACATAAATATGAAGAAAGACGAAGTATTAAGCAGTGAA
>JANOVT010000306.1:0-19006 GCA_031417525.1 Flavobacteriales bacterium
CGAATAGCCTTATTAGAGTGTGTAATACAACAGATATTTTATATTTGTTTTAATTGTTACGAGCGTTAATACCTGTTGAGAGATATCCTTTTATGCAATTCAGTCTGTATATTATACACCGAAGTATTGATACGAATCTGATTTGTGTAGCTGAAGTATCGAAACATCGCGTTCGCCGTTCGTAATATTCATTCTATATATTTATATTATCAATTAAGCAATTCAATTTCATTTTTCTTGCTAGTTCGTAACGGTCGAGTCGTTTTCTGCAATAATATATAAATTTATAAATATAATTATAGTTGTATAAATATTTTATAAAATGTTACTGCTACAGTTCGTATTCCAGCGATTCCTGTTCGTAATATCATTATTATTACTGTTCAATAATTCAAGCAGGGGCAGGATGTAACAGCACAAGTACGGTTTCATCAATAGATATAGCGCAAGACCCCAGCCCCCCAATTGCCTTTGCGTCACCCAATGTTGATAGTGTTTGTGAAGGTGATGTATTATCGCTTGATCAAGTTCAACTTGGTCAAGGAGGAAACGGAAATTGCATAATTGAGTATGCCTACTCATTAGACGGAGGAACAGCTTTTAGCACTTGGGTGGATGATCTGGATGTTATTGAAGCAAGTTTACCATCAACAATCATTAAGATCAGAACCAATTGTAGCGGAAGTGGTTGCAATGTTTCAGATGAGGTGAGTTTCAGTTGGAATGTTCTTCCATTACCCAATGCCATTGTAAGTTCGGATCAACAAATATGCATTGGAGAATCAACACAAATTTTTGCTGTCGGTGGTGTAGAATATACTTGGTTTCCAGAACAGACATTAGATTTTGAATTCATTTCAAATCCAACAGCCACACCAGTTGAAACCACTATTTACACAGTGGATGTGGTGGGATCGAATGGTTGTGAGGTCTATGAAACAGTTACCATTCAAGTCAATCAAGCTCCTTTGCTATCAGCGGGTATTGATGTGGCGCTATGTCTAGGCGAAACTGGCATTTTGGTTGCGACCGGTGCCGACTCCTTTGTATGGAACCCAACATTCGGTTTAAGCGATCCTTTTGTTCCGAATCCAAGCGTTGATATTAGTTTCAACATTACCTATACTGTTTCGGGAACTGATTCAACAGGATGCATGGCCACCGATTATGTTACTGTTTCGATTAATGATCCTCCAGTTGCTGATGCGGGAGAGGATATTGAAGGTTGCTTAGGTGATAGCTATCAACTGCAAGCATCTGGAGGCGCAACTTTCGATTGGACGCCGATAACAGGTCTGAGCTCATCAAATATTTCTAATCCGATAACAACACTTGCTGAAACAATAGAGTATCATCTCTTGGTAACAGATGGTAATGGGTGTACCGCTTCAGATGAGCTAGTTATTTCGGTGAATCCAATTCCAAGCCCATCAATCATTGGCGTAGAATCAGTCTGTAGCAATGAGTATTGGACACGGTATAACACCGCTGAAGGGCCATCCTTTTATAATTGGTATATATCGGGAGGTGAGATAATGTCAGGCCAGGGTACAAATGAAATTTTTGTTCATTGGCTTAATCCGGGCGACGGCTCTGTATCTGTGAATGAGCAATTTATTTCTAATGGTTGTTCGAATGAATCGTTCCTCAATATTGATATCGGTACCGATGCAGCTCCGGACACAGTGCAATTGGAGTTATTAGGTAATTCAATTCTTACCTGCCCAAACTGCCTATTCACAGAATACATCTGGGGCTATGAGACAGTTAATAACGGGCAATTATTTACCGCCTGTGAAGGCTCTCAGTATTGTCAATTTGCTCAGTTCAATACAAACGACTATTACTTTTGGCTTATGCATGGGAATGGGAATGGATGTTTAACCAAATCCTACTATAATTCACCGCCGCCAATAGTTCAGGTCACAGAACGCATCGAAAAACCTCACCTGAATGTTTTTCCAAATCCGGCAAACACTTTTTTGAACGTTGGGATCTCAGTCTGGACAGATGATAAAATACAAGTTGGTGTGTTCGACATTAATAACCACTTGGTATTGTCTAAAAGCATTACAAAGCGTGATTCGTTCTTACAAATAAGCCATCTCCCAAGTGGTGTATATTTCCTAAGAGTAGAACTGCACAACGCAGTCACGTTTGTCAGATTTATCAAATCTTGAAATAGCAAATTGAAAATGAGCATCGAATTGAATTCTCGATCGATTCTTACACTCTTCATTGTAATTGCCATAGCGTGTTCATGCGCAGAAAAAAAAAAGAAGGCTAATCACCAGGTAGGAACTTCTGGCAAAATAATAAATGTAGTCGACGGAGACACTTATGATTTGCTCCTTCCAAATGATAGCACAATAAGAATTAGGATGGCCGGGATAGACGCCCCTGAAAGGGGTATGCCATTTTATAAAACCTCCAAGAGATTTCTAAGCAATTTATGCTATTTAGCAAATGTTGATTTCAAAAAAATAGATGTCGATAAGGACAACAGAGTAGTTGCGTTTACATACTTAGGGGATAGCATTGAATTGGGCCAAGAAATGGTCAGGAATGGCATGGCTTGGCATTTCACAAAATATTCGAATGATACGACTCTTGCTAGACTTGAACTAGAAGCTAGAGTGCGCCAAATTGGACTTTGGCAAGATGATGATCCTTTTCCACCATGGGAAGTTAGAAAACTTCATTGGAACGGAATTTCAACGAAAGATTCATTCGCAATAAATCCCAATTGGGATTAAGAAGATCCATCATAAATACTCAGATAAACTCCATTCCCGCACGTCCCACCTCCCCCAAACCATCGCCGATCTCTCCCCCACCGAACATGCTTCCATCGGAAAGCAAATCAAAAAAACCAATCCCAAACGAACTACTCACTTCTCACAAATAAAATCAGCTATCCGCTCCTCTAGAAATCATTCCGTCGCACACCGATCCTGCAATTGATTTTTTTCTATACTTGCTCACAATTCCACAATCACTACCCATGTTCAATCACTCTTCTGCCCTGCTCAATCAAATGCTCGCTCATCTCAGCCCCTGGGAACGTGCCGGGTTTTTGAGTTATATGAAACGTTTCAGGTTGATCGTCAACGGTGATGAAAATGATTCATCCCATGAAAATGCAACAGTGACACAGGAAATTAAACTCGTCACTATTTTATTGGAACAGCCGGACATATCTCGCGATGAATTAATGTCGCGCTTTTATACGAAGCCAAATCGAAACGGACTGGATGCGATCCGAAAACGTGTGATCAAAAAGTTGAAGGCGTATCTTGTTACGCTGATGCAGGATCCAGAGAAAAGTCCGTTGGGCGCCATTCTCACCGACATCGTTGTAGCCGAGTTTTATCGCCCTCGTCAGGCGGAAATCCCGGCGCGACATTTTATCGATTCGGCTGAAGACCGCGCTGAACAAAATCATCACCACGATCTATTGGACGGCTTGTATAGTTATCGCACCCGACATGAAAGCATTCTTAAGACATCACGTGATGTGCTGGCCATAAAACGCAAAGCCAATGCGCCGTTGTTTGAGAAAAAACGCCAACTCGAATTGGCGTGCGCCGATATTCAAATTGAATTGAATGCCGCAATCCGCGATGGTAGTATTCTCGATCCGGATCGAATTATTGATGAAGTGCTCCACAAATTAAAACTCACAAAAGAAGAAACGAATATTCCAGAGTTTCAATTGAGTATGATGACCATTTTCAGAAGTGGCATGATCTCAACCAAACAATACTTCCGACTCGAGCCGGTCATTCTTACGCGATATGAGGCTCTGAAAAAGTCTGGCGCTTTTGATAAAGGTTCCGTGGAAGCCGAACTTGGTTTTCTTTATATGCTCGCACATGCTCACATGCGCAACCGAAAATTTGATCTGATGGAAATGCGTTTGCTACAAATGGAACCACTCCTTCAAAAAGGATTTTGGGCACACACCATCTATTATCCAAAATATATTTCCTTAAAAGCACGCAGAGAATCTGCGCAGGGTGAAAACAAATCCGGCATTGATACTCTCGACCAGGGCATCGTGCGCATGTCCGGAACCGGCTTTGCCAAAGAACGACTCAATATGGAATTGAACCGCGTGGTATTCTGGTTTCATGAAGAAGATTATCGCAGGTCCAAAAATTTACTTTTTCAAATCGATCATAACAATGCAGGCCTTACCGATACCATGGGTGAAGAATGGTGTTTTAAGATGAATTTGATTTTGCTGATTGTACTGCACGAATTAAGAGATAAACAAGCTGCATTGACACAACTCAATCGTATACGTAAAAATTTCCGAACATTTCTCAGACGACCTGGTTATTCCCACGCGAAATTGTTTTTGAATTTGATTGCGAAGGTGATTCACAATCCATTTGTGGTGAAGGAAAAGTCCTTTCGAAAAAAAATAGCTAAAGCCATGGAGAATTTTGAATTGAAAGAATACGATCTGCAGTCGGTAACCTTTTTCTGCTGGCTAAAATGTAAAATCCAAAAACGTAAGTACTATGAAGTTCTTCTGGAGGAATTGAACACGGAAGGAAAACGTTTTGATATTGGTGAAAACAATCCCCCAAAAAACAAGGTCAAAATCACTGCAGTCAGGTAAAAAAATCATAGATCCACTCCTTCCTTTGTTTCAATGAGGTGCAGAAAGAAAAGGGTATATGAGGAGCTTGCTAAAGAAAAATCATTAAATGGCATCTGCCAATACTAACAATGGTTCGACAAGCTCACCATGACAGTCACTAATTATCAAGTCAGAGGCCGCTTCGCGGCCTCCAATGTCCCCGATGAATTGTCATAGTGAGCCTGTCGAACCATGTTTTTCATTTTACCCAGACAGGAATGAGTCAAAACTTGTGACGGGTCAGAAGAAATTTAAACAACCCGTCACAATTTTGTGACGGGTTGTTTGATTTTCACGCAAGTCGTCACAGATTTGTGACGGCTAATTTAAAAACGTAATCACCCGTCACAACACTGATAATCATGCGACATAAATCTGAATGGACGGAAATCCGCAATGCTTTAAATCTGAGTCAACCCGAATTGGCCTCCTTTCTGGGCATCAGTCGATCGGCAATGGCCATGATCGAAACAGGAGAAAGACAACTGGATGATTCACCGGAATTAAACTTCCTAAGAAACTTTGTTGCTCACATCAAGCCCGATGCTCCTGGCCTGATGCAATATGGATTAACTGATCATGAGCGGCAGGATATCATGAAGCGACGAATCATCACTGAGGCCAAGTTGAAAACAACCAGAATAAAGTATGAGGCATCGCATGCGCAATCTGCGCGGACCGCTCTGGTGATGCAACACATTACATCGATGGACTTTTCCTCGATGAACACAGGATCAAAACGGTTAAAGCTCTGGCAGGCCACACAGCTGGCCGACAAAGACATTATACTCTATAGAAATCGCAAGTCAAAATTGTTGAGTTTGGAAATAAAAATGAAAACGCTCGAGGTAGAACTGGCGTGTATGGAAAGGGCTCTCGCTGACCAATAACAATTGTATCCCTTGTGCGCTTTGTGTGAAATTCCTTTGTGACCTTGCGTGCCACGATGTGGTGATTTCAAGCACGCGCGAACCCAAATGATAATTCGAATGATTTTTATTCGCATTCAATTCTCGCACTTTACCCATTCATGAAAAGATAAGCCTGACAAGCACTTTCAGATTTCACCACCGAGAAATTAGTATCATTTCATAGATACGCAAAAGCCGAAATCAGCATTTTTTGGTAGATCATTGTTTCGAAATATTTGCAGCGTCAGAAGAAACAACTGACGAAACAAATACATGTTCGTTCTACCACTCATCAATAAATTAAAACGTCAGCTTTCCACAGACATGGGTAAGTTGCTTCGGGAATCTGTAGCCAAAATCATTGCACCAGTTCCAAGACGACCTCTTATTCATGAGGCAATCCTGACAGAAAATCCTGAGTACTTTCAGGAAGTTGACCCGCCTCCTTAGTGTCCATTGCTACACTCCCACTGAAAGAAGCTCGGATGACTTCAACCAAAAATAACCGGCATGGTAGTTTTTGGTAAAACATCCAAAAATGAAAACACAATTCAACATTAAATTTTAAAAAATGATCTATAATCTAGAAAGTTTGACAACCATCGAAGGATGCGATGTACAAATTTTAAAAGCAAACGAAGCAAAAGCTTCCCTGCAATTGCGCGAAATGAATAAAAACGCACAATTCACGAATTCAGAAAGGACATTGACAGCACGTCAAGTAGAAATGGCGGAATTGACCTCCCAATTGACATCGGTAGTGAATGAAATTGCAGGCCTTCCTGAAGGCATGGCCAAAAGGAAAGCAATGAGCAAAAAGATGCACATTGAGACTGAAATCTTTGACTTGACAACCTTGATGGATTCAAGCACGGAATATGATACTCTGGAGCGTCAACTTGATCTCTCTGAAGTGCAATTCAAAATCCTGTGCGTGGATGAATTCATCACAGCGGTTTTGGCGAAGAAAACACAGTTAGCTGCATAATCTGAACATTGATTTGTTCTACATAAACATCTGAAAAGCCCTGGTGAAAGCCGGGGTTTTTCGCATTCACTTCCCTCATTTTGTTTCTCGCCAAAGTCTCTGTATAGAATTTCAGAAAATGCAAAAAAATCTGGACAATGCAGCGTAACCCCATAAACAACGTTGCGCATTTTCCGATTAATCCGAAATGTGCGAATCGAACACCAAAAAAAATTTGGTGTGAAAATCCAGGTCGCTTTATAAAAACAATCAATTCCTTTTTGCAAATTTGAATCGTCAATTGTAAAAGCCATTACATTTACCCACTTTCGAAACAATAACCAATAACCTTTAGTATGCTTAAATCAGCATCGCTTAACAACTGGCTTGAATTGCTCAATCTGAAAGCCACGTTTGAAGATCTCTTTGTCGGAAACATAACAACAGAGGCTGCGGAATCAGCGCTGGACAATGCCATTCTGATTTACCCAAATGTTTCCGGCGATTACATAAGTGTATTGGAAACTGCCCGGGGTGTGATTGGGGATGTCAGGAGTATCATAACCGATCAGGGAAGGATGGTGGATGAATTTAATGATGCTGTTTTGCAGGCTGCGTTGGATGGTTTAACTGCCGCGGGGACTCTGCGGTTTAATCGGGTGGATGATAGATTGCTTACTATAGATGAAATTGGTCAACTGGAAGCCAGACAGGAAGAAATGGCCGGATTAATAGAGGAGATCAGCCAAGGTCAAATTGATGAATCGGAAGAGATGGAGCAATTGGCAGAAGAGATCGCAGAACTTATAGAGCAACAGGAAGAACTGATGGCGGAAGCAGAAGCACTCGCAGAAGATGCCGAAGACATGATGGATGGCGCTGAGGCAAACCTCGAAGATGCAGAGGCTGAATTGGAGGACGCAGCATCCGAACTTGAAAGTGGTGATGAGGAATAAATAGTACTTCTCTTAATTGAACTCTATATGACACTACCAGAATTACATGCATTGCGAAGCGACCTGTTGTTGCGACACATTGAAATTTCGCTTAGAATAGATAATCTGAGTACCCGGATATCCGACTACGAAAAAGCAGGTGCTATCTCGCTGCTTCCATTATCAGAACAGAAAAGGATGAAAAAGAAGTACCAGCTACTTAGCAAACACAGGCTGGAGAGATTTAGGGTTGAACAAGAGATCCTTGAGATGGCTCTTGAAATAAAAAAATTGAGAACGCTTTCAAGACTTAAGAGATGAATGAAACAATCTTTATACCCCAGGTTCCTGCAAACTCTGCAGTCTACCTTACAGGGGAAGACTATCCTGCGGCACTGCTCTCTCTTACGGAGACAGCCCGAAAAAGAATTTGGGCATCCTATTTTATTTGCAGCATCAGCAGCGACACAGATCCAAATCGCATTGTCAGGAATCTCGCAGATGCACTTGGCCGCGCTGCAGCCCGGGGAGTTGATGTGCGCATGATAGTGGATAACTATGAGAGTGATGAGGACGCATTCAATTCGAATCTGGTGATGTTGGAATACTTAAGCAGGAAAGGAGTATCAGTCAGGATCTTCAAATCGGACAAAAAAAAATCGTCTCACACAAAGGATTTTATCGTTGATGACGACAAGCAGGTAGCGGGTAGTGGCAACCTCACCTGGGGAGGATTACTCAACAATCGCGAATCTGCTATTTTAATTGACTCTGCTGACTTGAACAAATTACTCGACGGTCGCTTTGGGGCAATATGGAATCAAGCTGAAATCTATTCACCCCTGTCGACTAAATTCTTTTAGAAAAAATGAGTTCTAAAAACGTTAGTTCATTCAATCGTCTAAAACTTCAGGTTGAGCAGAACCACACTGGCTGGCACACTAATAACTAGATAAAAGCACAAAACTTCATGGAGACAATCTATACAATCAGACCGTATACACTCGATATGGAATTATCGGCTGCCATCCTTGAACATTGGTTGCCCGCGCATGCATTAAAAGCAGGGCAAACCAGGCTCGCAAAGCGCCTGCTCTTCAAGGCAGGCACTTCACTCGGCGTCATCAATGCGTCTGGCAATTTTCCGGTAAATACAAGTACCAGGTCTTACCAAGAGACAGTAATTAAAGAAGCATACGATTCACAGGCAAGGATGGTGTTGCCCATATATACACCCGCTATTCGATGGTGCACTCGTCAAAAGAAAAAAGACCTGGTACTGAAAGGTTTGTTTCCGTCAGAAATCCGCGCCATGCTCGATCTGAATCTTGCCAGTGAATCCGAATTGAAGAGCCTGCCTGGATTTGGTGAAAAGTCAACGAGGAAACTCTTGTTGTATAGGCAAAATAATCCATTAATCGGTGATTGGGAAGAGTTAAGAAAGGCGACCGGATTTAGCAAATCTCAGATAGAAACGCTGCAGGAATATGCATTTATCGGAACCGGTTTACTGGCTTCTTCAGACACTGAAATTCATGAGCAGCTTTATGCTGGTGGAATGAAGGTTCTTCTTCAACTCATCGTGTCAAAGAAGTTGGTTGTACCCGAAGTAAAATCAGAAAATACTGAAGATATATTGATGGCATTATTGGACACATTCACTTGCAACATTTTGCAGAAAGGTCAATATCCTCAGGAATGGCGACCTTCTATGGAGCGCCTGGCACGCGGTAGCCGGTACCTGGAGCGATTCAAAAAACTTGAGTCGGCGAGCAGTATTGCAGGTGTCAGCTACATATCTGGTTCTACGTATTTATCATTTTTAAAAACCCTCCTTGCAGGGGCCAAAGAAAAGATTTATGTCAATATGTTCTTTTTTCATCTTGAAGGGGAGCAATCACCCATCAATGAAATATATAAACTATTGGTCGATGCGAATAAGCGAGGATTGGATGTAAAACTCGTCATCGGCAGTGATGCAGAAGGTGATTATCACAATGCGCGCCTGGTTAACGAAAATATTTTCAGAGAACTGGATAACGATCACATTAAATATCGCAAGTCATACGATGAAGTTACCAATCACTCGAAAATGGTTATTGTTGATGATCTTCACGTGTTATGCGGAAGCCATAACTGGACTATTTCGTCGTTGTACATATACCAGGAAACCAGTTTTTATGTTCAGTCTGTCGAGTTCAATGCTCAAGTTGTTGCTCAGTATATGCAATACTGGAATCTTCTGGCTACTGAGAAAGCAGAGCGTGAAATCGAACTTGTTTCCCTTGAAGTTTTAAGTCGCGCCAATCGCGACTTACTGGCAACAAAACAGATCACCAATACTAACCTGTTTTTAGAAGCCACCATTTCACCCGATGAGATTGAAAACACTTCTCAAAAAACTGGGATTGATAAAGAACACCTGCTTATGATAAGAGGCGTAATACTGCTGATGAAGGAGTATAAAATTGCGGAAATCACTGCCGTTGCTTTGGTCTGTAATGGGATACGTACTGTCGATGATTTGCTTGCTGCAAGCGATGAAGAATTGACTAATGCATTCGCCCATACAGACAAAACTCCGGAACCATTCAGGTCACAAGCATTGCCACAGGGCATTGTGAAAATTGTCAAGAAACTAATAGCCTAACCAACAAAATCTAAATCATATGGCTGAATTCTACGCAGCAGGCGATATAAGCGAAGAATCGCACGCAAATGTTAGCAATGCAGATGGGACTCTAACCGGTACCGTGGATCTGCCACCGGGTAAAACATTTGGGGATTATCCAAAGGATGAAAATGGAAATTATGATCTTAATGGTGAAGGGGTATTTACTCCTGCAGGTGATGGTGATGGTCAAGGTGGCGATGAAAATCCGGATGCAGACAGCGAACTGCCTCCTGATGGCGATGAGGGGGATGAAAATCCCGGCGAAGATGATGATCCAGAGAATGAAAATCCAGATGGAGATGACCCGGATGGCGAAGGCTCAGTAGCCGGTGATGACGATGAGGCATTAGGCCGCTACCTCGAAGCGCTAGATGCTTACAACCAGGCATTGGAGGATTACGAATCGGCTCTAGAAGAAGCGGATGGTCTTGCTGATGAGATTGAAGCCCTTTCAGACGAAGCAGAAGGTCTTGGAGACGAAGCTGAAGACTTGCAAAGCGATCTCGAGAATATGCAGGATAATGCTGATGACATTTCGTGGAGTAGTATCGGCGAAGCGGTCTCAAATGCGGGAGATGCCATTCAAAACATCAATGATACAAATTCGAGTCTTCAAGACCTTTCTGACTCTATGGATTCACCCAGATCGGGAATTGGATCAGGGGCGAATCAACAGGTCCAAGACCCTACCCGTGGAGTTGCAGTTGAAGCTGAGCCAGTAGGGCTATTCAGTGGTGCGTTTTATTGCGATCACAATGATATTTCTATAAGCAGCCTTGGTTTTAATCTGGATGTTACGAGACACTATACTAACCAGGTTTATTCCAAAGGTAGTTTCGGATATAAATGGGATGTTTGGTTTGATGCTAGCGTGCGTGAGCTGAGCGATGGAACACTTTACTATTGGCAAGGTTGCGGCAGAGGATACTTTATCTTAATTGATGCTGCGAGCGGAAACTACATCACTCCAGATGGATTGTTCGAAACCTACAAAAAAGTGAGTTCGGGTTTTGAGATTACTGACCGATATGGTGACGTGCGCAAATTCAATCGAAACGGCAAGCTCGAAAAACTCTCCGATCGTTTTGGAAATTTTCTCAAGCTTACCAGGGACATCAACGAAAAAGTTCTCAAAATTGAAGATAGAAATGGAAGAAGCATTACGCTGTCTTACAATGTTTCCGGATTTGTGGAAAGTATAACAGATTTTACGAATAGAAAATGGATTTACAGCTATAACACTTCGCAGGAATTGGTTTCTGTGCAACACCCGATTGGACGTACTGTTAGATATGACTATACAGCTGGATCCGACCCTCGTGCCGCACACAATCTGGAAAGCATAAGCGATACCGCCGGCAACAAAATTGTTGAGAATGAATTCGGAACAGCAGGAATCTCATTTAATCGTGTAACAACTCAACGTTTCACGAGTGATCCATACGCCTTCAACTATGATTTGCTCCGCGATGATGTTGATCCGGAACCCGCCAATAAAGACATCGTGACTCAGAAAACCACTCTTATCGATCCAAGGGGAATCAGATCAGAGTATAGCTTCAATGTATTTGGTAACCTCCTGGAAGAAAAAGTTTATACGAACGGAATAAGACCTGGTGATCCTGCGCAATGGGTTATTGGATATGCTTACGATGATATAGGTAACAATATCGGAATTAATTATGCTGATGGAATCGGTGTTGAGTTCGAATATGATTCTGGGAACCGGGATATAAGTGCCCGCGGTAATGTATTGAGCACAGCAATCCGGAGCAATGATGGAAGTCCACGCAGGGTAATGAGCGAATTTACGTTTGGTTCGTACAATCAGGTTTCAAAGATTGAAATACCTGGTGGTGGAGTTATTCGTTACGCCCTCGATAGTCTAGGGCGCGTATCAAAAATTGATTATCCGCATGCCACGAATGCACTTGGGGTATCCCAGCAGCCCTCAGCATTATTCACATACAATAGTGATGGACTAATCACGTCATTTACAGATGCAGAAGGCCATTTGTTTGAATACACCTATGGCCGTGGGATTAGACGTGGATTATTAAGCTCATGGTCGCTGGGCGGAGTAAAAAAGGAAACTTATGAATATGATGATCTCTGGCGGATAACAAGTAATATCAACCCAAAAAATCAACGATGTGTTATAGGTTATAATGCAGCAGATCAATATGTGTTTGAACAGTCTCCCGCTTCTTTTCAGATTGAGAAGAGATATGAATATGATACAGAAGGCCGCCTCATTCGTGAGAAGGAACACAATGTGGATGAAAATGGTGTTGTTGGAAATCCAGCATGGATCGACACTGTAATGAGTTATGATCTGAGAGGCCGTATGATAAACCTCAGGCGTCATCTTGATCCGGGAAGTTTTACGGATACAAAAATGGAATGGGATGGCAACGGAAACCTGGTGAAGCTGATCGATGCTGAAGGAAAAGAATTCATCTATGGCTATGATGAGCGGGACTTATTATATAGGCGTACGTTGTTGCCCGGAACTGTAGATGAAACGACAGAAACGCATACCTACAATGGTCTTCAAAAACTGGCGCTTTACAGGGACCCGATGGGTAATGTGTATTCGAATGAATTTGATGGATACGGGCGGGTCATAAAATCAAAAGACCCAATGAACAATACTGTTGAGTGTGAGTGGAACAACCTTGACCAGTTGAAAGCGCGACGTAAACGTGACAAAAACAATATTTTGTTGGCGGAAACTTTATACAATCACGACGGGCTTGGACGAATTTATGAAACCATCGAAAGCATAATCAATAAGGCAGGCACGAACATCGGAAGCCTGAGTAATAAAATAATTTTCGACCTGATAGGCAGGCCATGCGGCATTATCAATATGGATGGCGATGTATACTATAACAAATTTGATGACGAGGGCATGGTGATCGAGGCGGGTGATCCGATGGGAAATAAAGTGAAGTACAATCGGGATTCACTTGGCTTAGTGGAACAGGCCATCAACATTTGTGTGGACACCGCCAATCCGGGTGTCACAAGTATTTTTATGTCGAAATACAAGTATGACCAGATTGGCAGAATATTGTCCGGTGAAGACGGACTTGGAAACAAAACAACTTTAAAATGGGATAGCCGAAGTCATATAAGGTCCGTGACAAGGCCTGATGGAATCGAACAACAATTCTCGTTCGATTTAGGCGACCGACTTAAGGGGATCTCAATACCATGGATATCTGAGGATGGAAGTAACCTTGGTACATACACGGAGCACCATACCTATGACTCACTTGATCGGCGTATTGCAAGCCAGGATGCACTGGGAAATATCACACGATTCAATTATGACAAACTTGGCTTCTTTACATATTCAGAGCTACCTGATGGAACACACCAATACAATTTCGAAAGAGACAGTAACGGTAATGTAATGGCATCAACAGATGCCAACGGCAATTTTATCGAATATAAATATGATAAGCTTAACAGGCTTATCCGTTTGGATGTCACTCAGGCGGCAGGTACTGAAGGTCTCACATTTGAAAAGTATTCCTATGATGGTTTGCATAACCTGATAGAATCGCTCAACGACAATCATGGATTCAAAGCTATTTATGACTCCCTTGGCAGAATTCATGAAGAATCTGTAGACAATGTTGTCACCGGCTATGAGTTTAAATCGAACGGTTTATTGGATGCTGTCAACTATCCGGGAGGAATGAAGCTTAACTATGAGCTAGATAAAAATTCACGCCTGCGCCAAATCACATTGAACACAACGGGAGCTGCTTTTCCTGGATCTCTGTCTGCAGGAAGTGTATTGGCGAAATTCGATTACCTCGGAGGTTTAATGCCATCCAAAATGGAATTAGCAAATGGCAACAAACAACAAATTATTTATGATGCATGCGGAAGACCGATTGAATCTGTGTGGAGAGATCGGGCAGGAAATATACTTGAGCAACTTATCATGTTGCGTGATGAACTAGGAAGATCTCAATTTGAGCAACGAAGTAATATACAAGCAGTACGTTTTGGATATGATTCAACGGGGCGACTTTCTTCTGTTACAGGCGGCCCACCTGTCGGAGTAATTTCATATAGCAACTGGTTGCCCTCATCCAGCGAAGCGAATCCGGCGCCGGTTTCAAAACAAACCAATCTGAATTCTTACGCGACCACACAGGGAACACATATTGTAACAAATCGCGAAGACATTTATACTTATGATAAAAACGGAAATAGAATTACGGTTAAAAGAAAATACAATACAATTCAAAATCAGGATACATATACCGTAAACGGTCTTTCTCAATATACATCTGTCAATGGTATTCCAATTGTCTATGACAACAATGGTAATATCATGAGCGATGGCAAATATTCGTATATCTATGATTTCCGGAATAGGGTTATCAGGATTGAAGATATCGTCAGCAACACCCTTGTTTATTCTGTTGAGTATGATACTGCCGGAAGGGTTGCCAAATTGGTTTCTCTTGGTAAAACCAAAATATTAAGGTATACCGGTCCGGATGTGATCGAAGAAATCGATCAAGTAAGTGGAAAGGAAAAATGGTCAGTTGCTGGAATGGGCGCAGATCAGCCTATTGTTAGTTTTTCTGAAAGTGGAGAAAAATATTCATTTACGAATCCAGTACAAACCGTTGTGTCTATAAGTGACGAGAGCGGGGTAGTTACGCATTATATCCTGCAAGACGAATTTGGTCGTTTACTGCGGGTCATGGATGCTCAACAAAATGATGTCAGCCCGACCGAAGTATTAGGGATTAATCGTTTTCAGGGAAGGCCCGTAGTGGATGAAAATGAACTCCACGATTTTCGGAAGCGATTATATGATTCGCGCATAGGGCGGTTTATTCAACGCGATCCATTGTTGTCGGCCGGCACTTTGAATCCGTACACATTTGTCTACAATAATCCCGGACTGTTTACAGATCCGACAGGCGAAATACCAATTATTCTGATAGGAGTCGCGGTGGGGGCTCTTGTAGGTGGCGGCGTTGCAGCATTCATGAACAGGGATAAAAGTGGGGCTGACTTTTTGGTCGCTGTGGGCGCAGGGGTTGCCAGCGGAGCCATCATGGGCACTGGTTATGGATTAACGAGTATGGTCGCCGGAGGTGCTGTGGGCGGTGTTATTTCCGGAGGTTATGAAGGAGGAAAGGTTGGAGGATATCAAGGTGCTTTGGTGGGTGGAGCATTCGGTGGAGCATTTGGGGCGGCAGGTGGCGCATTGGGAGGCGCAGTTGGAAACAAAGCTTCAACGGCCATTACGGGTCGCCTGACCACGACGTTGATCAGTCGAGGATTTGCGGAAACAAACAGTCATATAGTGAGCGCGTATGTCGGAACAGGACTTGGGGGAATGGCGAACGGGTCAATTAATGGGGGAGTTGGGGGATTTGGAAATGGTGTCGGACAAGGTCTGGCATCGAATCAAAGCGTAGAGGACAGTCTGCGCATGGGGGGGGGCAATATTTTACCCGGTATGGTATATGGCGGATTGTATGGTGGAGCTTTTGCTGTTGGTGGAAAGGCAAGTATGCAGGGACTTATATACACAGGTAGCAAGAGCTTGAATGGTATATTGGGTAATGAAGCCGAGTGGTTTGTCCAGAATGAGGCAAGACAAGCGATCAATCAGCAAAATACCAAATCCACATATTCCACACCAGAAGGCAAAGTTCCGGATTTCTGGGGGAGATTAAAAGCAGACGTGAAGAATACACAGTCGATTCCAAGCCTGAACAAACAGCCTTCACCTAAAACTGTGAATCCGGCAACGGGAAAAACAGTTGCAGGCAAGGGTCAGTTGAAGAGCTTTATAGATGCTACTCCAGCAAATGAAACGTTTACAATATATCATCGACCCGGAATTGCATTACCAACTTCAAAAAGTTTGCTCATGAAGTATGTTGCGGCCAACAATAAATCTCTTGCGTTCAAAGAAATACCCCAGAAGACTATGGTAGCTCCGGTATCACGAGATTGGTATTGTTAACTTTTTTATTGGCGTTGAGCCGTACTAGATAGTATCTATTTAGTGAAGACTTTCTCAACGGTGAGCGCCGTATCGCGCTGACCTCATTCTTGACGAAACCACAGTTCTGTTTTTTCGTTGGGATTTTCTTGTATGGAATTTCAATTCCTGGATGATTCTATATAATTTATTTTCTATATACGCAGTTAGCACAACATTACTAGGTGGGTGCTGCATTCTGTGCGAGACGAATTCTTGTCGCTGAAGTTGCCATCACAAGTGATCCTGGAATGGGTTCGCTATTTAGGATGAAAGAAAAATTCTGGCTATCGAACACTTTTATGACGATGCCAGTTTTGACATGTCAAGAGTATGATGCCTTGAAAATGCTAAGCCAGATGATTAGTCTGAAAATTATGGTTTCACTCATCCATAACTACGATTATGGTGTCTGTCTCAAATTTCAATTGTACTTTAAATCTGTCATTGTCGGTGGCGCTGGCTATGTATATAATACAAAATGTTATGTCAGTCTTACTCCCGTTCACGTGAATGATGTTGGCGACCTCTGCATATCGTTTGATCATGAGGGCATTTTGATTTTCCGCTTTGGCTTTATTGGTCATGACCTTTCTTATCTTGAGCGGCAAAACCAGGGAAATATCATAGCTCACGTGTTGTTGGGCATTTCAACAAGGTCTTAGCTCCGGTTCTTGCCCGATCCTTGGCATTCTCTAATAAGGCCACAAAGTCAGCAAACAAATTTTTTACACTCGAAATGAAAGCATAAATTAAAGTACAGATGCTGGATGGAGTTGTCTGGCACCCGTTTAGTTAAGTCGCGCCAAGCACATTGCCGGATACACCGAGCGAAGAAAGCAAAAAACAAACGTCGGAGAGAATTGAATCGATTCTATTCTGCATCGAACCCATGTCCTATATCCCACATCACCTTCTTCTACATTTATCAAATCAACCTTTTCATATCTTTGTATCCAACCTACTCTTTTGCCATTCAAGAATCCATCACCACATGCGTAATTTATATTCTGCATTTATCCTATCGCTGTTGTTCAACAACATGTGCATCGCTCAATTACCCGACGGCTCCGTCGCTCCCGATTTTACCATTACAGACATCAATGGTGAGCCATTTAATCTGTATGAGGATGGTGTGAATCAGGGCAAATTTGTTGTCATTGATTTTTTTGCGACATGGTGTCCTCCTTGTTGGGAAGATTTCACCGACAACGTGATTGAAGGCGTGCATCAATGGTATGGCGATGGTGGAACCTGCGACAGCGACGTGTTGGTGATCGGAATCGAAGCAGACATAGCAACAAGTTCTTCCGACTTGAATGGTTCGGGAAACAACACCCTTGGCGATTGGATTACCGGTACACCATATCGATTATTCGATCCCTTATCAAGCACAGTGATGAGTTTATATCAGGTCAATGAGTATCCGACTTATTACGTGATTTGCCCTGACGGCTATGTCTATCACCAAAATTTTTATTCTTCTGCGAGCATTACCCTCGCGGCGATGGACTGTTCGATGCCCAATGATGTAGAAGCCGGAATTATCTCAGAGACAGATTGCAACGCCCTGACCTATTCCCCGCAACTTCCTTTTGTGAATCTCAACATCCCAATGCTCAACACACTGCAGGTGCGATACTCTTATGATAACGGTCCCGACCAATTTTATGACCGGACAGGCAATCTTACACAAGGCAATGAGGCGATTATTCAATTACCCACCGTTGTCTTCGAACCAGGAACTCATACCCTCGTTTATCATTTGGAAAATCCGAACGGAATCCCTGATCAGAATATGACCAACAATTGCGGCTCTCCTCCTTTCAGCATTACACCCGGCGGTGAATTTGTGCAACTCAACGAAAATTTCAGTGATAGTAATGGTGATTTGCCGGAAGATTGGCTGCTCGTCAGTTATATAGATGACCTGGAATGGCGATATAGCCCTGTCAATGGCGGTAGCTTGCTGATTCCCGGTTATGATTATTTCCAAACAACCGACTATCCAATCGATGGGTATTCTCCACAGGTAGATTTAACAGGAGTTGAGTCTGCTTATCTTCAATTCGATTACGCCTATGCCAATTATCCGGGTTTCGAAGATGGCTTTACAATGGAAGTAAGATCCAGCTGCCTCGACCAGTTGGTATTCTCCGAATTCGGTACCGACCTCGCTACTGCGGGAGCAAGCACTGTATCATTCGAGCCCGATGAAGACGACTGGGAAACATTTTGTTTTGATCTCTCCCCTTTTATCGGTTCCGTCATTTATTTATACATCGAAGGTTGGTATGGATTTGGAAATAACGTTTACATCGATAACATCAAGGTGACTACAAATGATTGTTTTACCGCAGTTGATGAAAATACAACGCTTCAGGAGATCAGCATTTTTCCGAATCCGACGGATGACCACACTGTATTGAATCTGGGTTCATTTTCTTCAAAAGTAATCTCATGCAACATCATCGATGTGTCGGGGACCGTTTGCCAAACAATCAACACAAATGAATTGAGGCCGGGTGCCAATTACATCAACACAAAAAATCTTGTAAGTGGAATGTATCTGGTGCAAGTGAATTTTGAAGATTATTCGTTGACGTCTAGAATGGTTGTGACGCATTGATGCGAATTCACTTTTAGATAAAACAACATGGACTAGGCACGCTCGTCTACAGACATGAAGTTCTGGTACTATCTCATGAAGTGTGTAAGTAGAGAAGTTGTTCTGAAATTTTTGACCCTTTCAAAGGTCAAAAAAATTTCGGAAACAACTTATCGGTAAATTAACACACATAAATATGAAGAAAGACGAAGTATTAAGCAGTGAA
>JANOVT010000307.1:0-5913 GCA_031417525.1 Flavobacteriales bacterium
CGAAATTTTTTTGACCTTTGAAAGGGTCAAAAATTTCAGAACAACTTCTCTACTTACACACTTCATGAGATAGTACCTTGAGGGCAATATTATGCCTACCAATTGGCTGCTGTTTGAGCATCATTTGCTTGCTTGTCAGATAGCTTTTGTGGTTGGACAAAAACCTACACGCTAAACTATTCAAATCTTACCATTGCTGCAACAGGTATATAGTCACCCCTGCGGGGTTGAACACAAGATTTACTTTGACCCCGGGTTAAAACCTGGGGCTAATGACCTTTGAACCACATTCGTGGTTATAAGAATTCATAGATCAATTGCAGAAGGTTTGGTTTTATTAGCTATACTCACCTTAACATTGAACCCTGGGTATTCATCCTATTAATCAAGATCTTTCAATCGAAGTATTCCTTTCTGTTCATTGGTATTTAGGCTTTTTTTTATTAAACATTAAACGCGTGAAGGATTTATGAACCAACGATTTGATTACGGTGCTTTCAAAATTATAAGATAAAAAAAGCGCCCATCACAGGCGCTTTCTTTATTTCTAACTATTAATCTTTTTAGTCAACAATCATCACTTGTTTCCTTATTCTGTCATTTCCGGATTGAATATCGAGTGTGTAGACACCTGCAGGATAATCAAGATCAATCCACACATTATTTCCGCTATTGTAATTGCGCGATAACACAAGGCGTCCTGATGCATCATACATATTCAGATTGATTGGTGAATTTGCGTGTGCAAAATTTAAGATGATATGATCAGTTGCAGGATTCGGGAATATCGAAACAAGTTCCTCATTCTCATTTTCAACACCATCGCAAACTTCCACCGTGAATAAATAAGCATCTGAATAACTACATCCGTCATCTGTACTGGCAGTCAGAATCAGTGCATGAGGACCAAGATCCCAATCGGCAGCATGGATGACATAAAACTGGTTGATGCTTCCGTCCTGCCAGGAGTAGTTCAATCCAACCGGACCAAAAACAATCACATCATCCTGCAGACAAATTGTAGTGTCCGCGCCAAGATCAAACGAAAGATCATTCACCGGATTCAATTGATATGTTTGAACCAAAGTGCAACCATGATCATCTGTTATAGTAATCTGATATGAACCAAAATCAAGATCTGCAATGTCTTCGGCAACACTCAGAAAATTCTCAGGACCTACCCATGCATAGGTATAAGGAGCCGTTGCACCAGAAACAGTAAGGGCAACACTACCGTTGCCACTTGTAGCACAATCAGGACCGATACCAGTGCCTGCCACATTCCATGAAGATGGCTGATTGATTTGATATTGGTCAGTAAATATTTCACCACAGGCAGATGTAACTGTGATATTGTATGTGCCCGGTCCTAATCCTGTCAGGTAATTTTCATTGCTTGTAAAATTGTTGGGACCTGTCCATGTTGTTGTAAAATCGGCACCACTTCCTACAATGTAAGGAGTGATTGCTCCATTTGGCTGTTCAGATTTGTCGAGAGGACAATTGATGTTATTCACGGATGAATACATATTGACTTCACCTGCATAAGTAGAAACAGAGAGCAAAGTTGTACCTACAGCACCTTGCCAACCATCCAGCTGAATGTAATAGATATCCCCGGGAATCAGGCAAGATGCATACATCAATGAAGAATATCCATTTGCAGTTGCGCAACCACCTTGCATATCATCATTCGAAGAAACCAATTCGAATGTCGAAAAATCATTGCAAGTAGATGTATGGTACAATGCGAGTTGAGTGTCAAATCCTGGATTGTCATTACAAGTTGTAATCTCATACGCAACACCATCCACAGCAGTGAAATATGCCCAAACAGTATTGGAGATATTGGGGTCACTGTCGCACCAAAAGCCATAAATACCGCAACCACCTGCGGCGGGATGAGGTTCTGACAATTGAATCACTGCCGAACTGTTTGTCATCTCAACTGCAACGCCATCCGGAATAATTTCGCTTGCACCACAAGGTGAATCGTTGAAGGGCAGACCAGAATTTCCTGCTTCAAATGTCCAGGTGTTTCCATCGCCACCACCCACATAGTTATGACTAAAACTACCGTCTTCGAGCAATTCGAAAACCAAACCACCATCACCATAACTATCTACAAAAATCAGATCGTAACTTTCACCTATGACAAGGCAGAAAGGACCCTCAGAAACGACGGTATTATCGATGTATCCGCTATCATCGATGGGATCATTTCCAATACAGCCAACATTAGTGCTACTTCCGGAAGCAATCGTATTGTTACCACATCCACTGCCGGTTGGAACAAGTTCCCAATAAGTTTCCTGACCCCAGGCATCCACTGCGATGTTCATGGTAAGAGCAACTTCACCAGCGAGGCATTGAGAAGATACAGACTTTGATACAAAAAGGGAAATAGATAAGAAGAGTAAAATTGACTTCATGAAGGATTTGGTTTTGGCCAAATGTAAACCTTGATGCACGACTGCCGCAATGAAAAAAGGCAGGATTCATAGAATTCCAAACGAATTTGAAGAAACGTTTCGTTGATTTTGAAGAACAAAACCGAAACATATAGAACCAAAAAGCCCCACTCGATAGCGGGGCTTCCTGGCTTAAACTGAAAAACTAAAAACTATCGTAATTGTCTTGAGTCGTAAGACTCAACTCAACTAACTCTAAATGTGTATTCGGTACACTACCTAAACACAAAGCGAAAATAATGTGAATGTTGTAGGAATACAAGCCGAAAACGTTCTTTTCAGAAATCATTTTCTATCTCCCTAGTTTTCAATGCCTTTTTCCGGAAGCATTTTTCCGGGATTGAGGATTCCTAACGGATCAAATATGGACTTCACGGCGCGCATCAATTCCAGTTCAGCACCGCTAAAAGCCACATCCATATAGCTTTTCTGAACCAACCCTATGCCATGCTCGCCACTCAACGTGCCGCCCAAATTCACGCATAATTGAAAAATTTCACGGATGGCAACCGGCAAGTCATGAATCCACTTATCATCACTTAGTTCACCTTTGATGATGTTGACATGCAGGTTGCCATCGCCTGCATGGCCATAACAAACCGATTTAAAACCATACCTGTTTCCGATTTCTTTCACTCCTTTCAACAGAACCGGTAACTGGAATCGAGGGACGACTGTGTCTTCTTCTTTATAAACGCTGTTTGACTTGACCGCCTCTGCAACCTTCCTTCTCAACTTCCACAACTGCGCTTTTTGAGCTTCGTCATCGGCGAAGAGAATTTCTCCGCAGTTAAAACTTTGAACCACTTCAGAAATTTTTTCACAATCGAGCATGAGAGATTCCAAGTGATTTCCATCCACCTCGATCAATAAGTGAGCGCGCACTTCCGGTTCAACGGGCAGTGTGGTATCTTCCACAAAACGCATCACCCAATCGATGGCATCACGTTCCATAAACTCCAGTGCGCTTGGTGTAATGCCCGCACGAAAAATGGCACTTACAGCTTCGCATGCCTTTGTTTCATCATAAAAAGGGACAAGCATCAACAACTGGTGAGCAGGCATCGGCACCAGTTTCAGAACCGCTTTGGTAATGACACTAAGCGTTCCTTCACTGCCAATCATAAGTTGAGTGAGATTGTATCCGGTTGAATTTTTAAGAGTCTTTGCTCCAGTATGAATGATGTCGCCATTGGTCAACACTACTTCCAGACTCAGAACAAAATCCTTTGTCACACCATACTTCACTGCTCTTGGTCCACCGGAATTTTCTGCCAGATTTCCACCGATGAAACAAGAACCTCTGCTGCTCGGATCCGGCGGATAATAGAGACCCTTCTTTGCAACAGCCTCCTGCAAGACTTGAGTAATCACACCGGATTCAACAGTCACCTGCAAGTTCATTTCGTCTATTTCGAGAATGCGATTGAACAATTCCATGCTAAGGCCAACTCCTCCGAAAAGACTCAGAGAACCACCACTTAATCCTGTGCGCGCGCCAATTGGCGTTACAGGTATATGTTGATCAGAACAATGCTTCAGGATTGCTGAAATTTCTTCTGCGGTCTCCGGTCTGATCAACACTTCGGGAGGATAAACAAGATCTTCTGTTTCATCCTTGCCATAGATATGAAGTGTTTCGGCATCAACGATCAATCTATCATCACCGACAATACTTTTAAAAAAAAGGATATCCTCACTGGTGATTTTTTTATAATTCATACTAGTTCGTTCTTAAGTACATGATCATGTCGGTAATCGGTGGAGTATCAAATGCATCACGAGAGTATGCTATCGCCTGTCCTCTGTGATACTGCGAATGCAAAACAAGGTGCATAATGATTTCTGAAATTGAGTTCGAAAACTCCTGACCGGAAGAATTTTTATAGCTGATTCTTTGGGAGAGATCATTTGCATCACTGCAAACTTCCAACAAAGCCGCATGATTTTTTTCAATCCACATTTTCCATACATTGGATTCCAGATCAGGCCAGATCGCCAATTCAGGAGTCTCGCCTTTGATTCTTGCTATCCAATTGCATTGAGCGCCAATGATATGATCTAAAAGCTTTTTAGATTTTCCCGAAGCAATTGGCGCTGTAATGAATGCTTCGGCTATTCTCATGTCTGCCCATGATTCATGGTTGATGAGTAGTTTGTAATCCTCATTGTTCATTGTCTGTTCGATTATGAAATTTCAACATGAATTGAATCTCTGACATAAAAAAATATTTCGGATTGACGTTTTACGTGTCATGGCCTTGAAACCACAAAGGACGCCAAGGAATTTCACACAAAGAACACAAAATTTTATCCCACCTTTTAATCACCCTGTCGACCCTTTTTCTCATTGCGCATCTTCGTTTTCTTTCAAAATTCAACCGGGATGTTTGTCATGACAGCAGCTGCAGAGTTATAATTGAACAGATGTTGCAATGAATGTTTTGAGTTCTGTATAAAAAACCTTTTGTGGATCTTTGTGTGAAATTCCTTGGCGCCTTTTGTGGTTTCAAGCTTATGCGTTTTAACACGTTAATCCGAAAAATATTTAAAACTAAAATTATTCTTTGACATATCTCAGCATGCACCACTCTCCCCTGCCCTTCTCAGAAAGCATTCTTAATCCTAATCCCGATGCAATTACATCCAGTTCGGGTTTATCATTTGCATAAAAACCACTGAATAAAATTTCACCTTTGGATTTCAAAACTTTTGCATACGCGCGCATATCTCGAGTGAGAATATTGCGATTGATGTTGGCGAGAATAACATCGTACTTCGCATCGGGAGGAATGGACTCAGCGCCACCTTGAATGACATTGATTCTGCGACCATTATTCCGCTCAATGTTTTCCACCGTATTTTCAAATGCCCATTCATCAATATCAATCGCATCGACATGAGCTGCATTTCGCATTTCAGCTAATATTGCCAACACACCGGTTCCACATCCCATATCCAGGACATTCATTTCGGTGAAATCCATCAGCAGCATTTCAGCAATGATCAGATGTGTTGTTGCGTGGTGCCCTGTGCCAAATGACATCTTGGGTTCGATGATGATAACGTATGGGTATGAAGGAAGATCTGTATGAAATGGAGCACGAATCAGACAAGTGTCTTCTACGATAATCGGTTCAAAATTCTTCTCCCATTCAGCATTCCAGTTTTGATCCTGAATCAAGTTTTTTTCGAAAGAGAATTCTTGATCTGGTATTGCGGTTGTCATCAATCCTTCCAGCAATGTATCTGAGAACAGTGTTTCCTGAATATAAGCTTTCACGCCGTTATCCGTTTCCATAAAACTTTCGAAACCAAGTTCTGCGAGTTCTGCGACAAGAACTTCACGCGCAGGAAGCAATGGATTCATTGTAAAGTCAACCTCGAAATAATTCATGCTGCGTTTATAATGATCTGAGCAAAATCTTTCCCTTTCAATGAA
>JANOVT010000308.1:0-16020 GCA_031417525.1 Flavobacteriales bacterium
CAATTATAAGTGTTCGTGCCATCATTATTTTTTATCATGGGTTCTTCAATGCCATTTGCTACACATCGCAATCCGCTTGGTACATTGCAATGAATATTCATTGATTCAGGTTTGTCCGACAAGTCTTCTTTGCAAGGCCACCACAAGCTTGCCCCAATACCTTGACAAGAAACTGCTATCCACATTTTTCCTTTTTTGTCTCGCGCCCAGGTGAAACCTCCATCCCACGGCGCATTCTTCGCTATTAGTGGCTTACCCGAATAATGCACGATTACTGCTTTGTTTTCTCCCTGTTTGATTTTTTTTCCGGTGTCAATAAAAACTGCATTGAACTCTCTTCTATACGTCAGTTCTTTTCCATCCATGGTGATTTTGCTAATATTCAAATTGGAAAAAAGATCTATCTGCATGCTCTCAAAGTCGGTCGTGGCCCGAAACCCGATTCTGTTATTTCCGGCAATGACCTGACTCAGTGTGTCGATGTGAACGAATAAGTCGTAAGTCAGAACATCATAACAACTTCGCTCTATGCGTGAGGAACCTCGCAGGCTATCTGCACGGCTTGCTGTGATTGGTTGTCCTGAAGCGACATTTCCAACGAAAAGGGTGATGAGGATAAAAACTAAAAAAACTTTTGGCATCTCAAACGGAAATTTTATGGGTGCAAGTTGCTGGATTCTTTGCGACATCCATTCGAAAAATGATCAACGGTATTCTGTTGCGTTGCGAATCAAATGCAGATCCTTTTTTTCTTTCGTCCGGAATTGTTTTTCTTCGCAGTGGAATGAATCAGGAAAACAAACAAAAGAGAGTAATAGTGTGTTTTGGCCCGGGGCCAAAGTTTAAAGGTGGAATTCAGAATTACAACACCTCATTGGCACTTGCACTCGACAAACAAGCAGGTACTGAAGTGCATATTGTGAGCTGGACTCAGCAATATCCAGCCATAATTCCTCGCGAATTTGTGGATAAGAATAGCAAAACTGATTTGCTTGCCGGCAGTAGTGTGCAGGTGAGGTATATCACGAACTACAACAAACCCTCTACCTGGCGCGAAACAGTTGCATACATTCAAACACTCAAAGCAGAGAAAGTGATTTTTCAATGGAGCATCGCGTTGCAAGGATTGCCCATAGGTTTTATGGTGAAAAAACTGAAACGAATGAACATCGAAGTGATCCTTGATCTTCATTTTGTAATTCAAAAGGAAAATTCAGCCATCGATAAATATCTGACCCGACGAGGAATTGCCAATGCAACAACTTACATAGTTCACGCATTAAAGACTTTTGACGAGTTGTCACAACTTTTTCCTGATCGTAAATGGCAATTGAGTTATGATGGAAAGCGCCATCAGGAAGCAACCACGGTGATTAAACTTTATCATCCCATATACGACCTCTTTAAACCGGATCCGGCGTTTGATCGCGATGCATTCAAGAAGGAACTTGGTCTTCGCAAAAATGTTTTTCTGTTCTTTGGTTTTATCAGAAAATATAAGGGACTTCATAATGCGATCCGTGCGTTTGCAAAAGTTGCCGAAACACGGGATGATGTTTCTTTTCTCATCTGTGGAGAATCATTCTGGAATACACTGGATAATAAAAAATTCTCCACGAAAGTGAAGAACGTTCTTTTTCAAAGTGCGAAAAAAATATTTCTGAAAAAATCCGATGATGAACGCAATTATAATCCGCTGGCTTTGATCGCTGAATTGAGCATTGAAGAAAAATGCGTGGTTTTTAATTCGTTCATACCGAATGAAGATGTCTATAAGTATTTTCAGGTGAGCGATGTGGCTGTATTGTATTATCTCACGGCGACTCCCTCCGGTATCGAATCACTCAGTTATAATTTTTCATTGCCGCTTCTTGCAACCAGAGTTGGACATTTTCCTGAAACGATCAAAGATGGATACAACGGTTACCTCGCGAATGATGGAGACGTGGATGATATGGCCGCTCAGATGTTTCGCTTTCTGAATGCGCCCCTTAATCCTGAAAATGTGCGCAATTCCACCAAAGACATGAGTTGGGAAAATTATTCCAAAGCTATTTTAAACGGATGATCGTTGTCATCTGATAATTGAGATAACTTTGAAAAGGAATTACAAATGATTTAAAAAAAGTAAAAGTCATGTTCGACTACAACGCAAATATTGAAAATTCACGCTACGATTATAACAGGCATATTCTGCTTGAAGAAACTGCCAAACCGAATCCATTCGATCAATTCGAATTGTGGTTAAAAGAAGCGCAGGACGATGGTGTCAAAGACTTTAATGCTTTTAATCTCAGCACGATTGCTGCGGATGGTTTTCCAAATTCGCGCATTCTACTCTTGAGAAAATTCGACAAAGGTGGATTCACATTTTTCACCAACTATGACAGTACCAAAGGCAAACAACTCGAATTAAACGACAAGGTTTGCATGAATTTTTTCTGGAACACCATGGAGCGTCAGATCAGAATATATGGTATAGCTCGCAAAGTGGATCTGAAACAAAGTGATGAATATTTTGCTACACGTCCGCGTGAAAGTCAGATTGCTGCGTGGGCTTCTATACAAAGTGCCGAGATGAGATCTCGTGAAGAACTCGAAGAGAATGTAGTGAAGTTTTCAAATGAGTTTTCCGGCAAACCAGTTCCACGCCCGCCGCATTGGGGAGGCTATTGCATCGTTCCACATTATTTTGAATTCTGGCAGGGTAGACCAAGCAGGTTGCATGACAGGTTAATCTATCATGTGGATGCAAGTTTCGAGTGGTTTATTCACCGTATTGCTCCTTGAGAGAATTGTAGGCTTTCATACGAAATACGTATTCCTTTTTTTGAGAAGAATTGTCATTGCAAGTCCAAAATAGATTTGTTATAGTTTCACTATGCGTTGTGTTTGCATCGCGGGTCCTTCACCGATCGTGAAAAAATAGGTATCAGATGGCCAGCTGCTAATATCGAAAATTCTGTTGCCATGATTCGTTGAGGTATTCACCAGCAATCTGCCAGATGTATCATACACACTCAGCGATGTTTGGTTGTATCCATTCCAATAAGTCGTTACACGGTCCGTGGCAATTGTTGGGAAAACAGAAAAGGTAGGGAGGATTTCATTTTCATTGATTCCGGAAGCGATAGCGCCGAAATGATATACTGTGCCTTCTGATGGTTCACCGATCAACAGATCTTCAAATGAAGGCTTTGCATACAAATCAATCGGACCAACAGTTGGATCTGCAGCTGGTCCCATCAAACTCCATGTGTAAGTCGAAACCTGTGATTGGATGATGAAATCCTTTATGAAAAACAAGAGCGGTGCAGGCCATTGCATGTGAATCAATGTGCCGTCACCAATCGTGTTTGGTCCATATCTGAATTCAATGTCATTGCTGGTTTCATAAAACCAAACCTGATAATTAGAGGTGCTGTTAAATTCTCCTGTCGCGTCAAACTCATCATAAAAGCCAACGTTTTGCCATTCAATTTTGAAGATACGATTGCCGGGCAATCCTTCTGTTGAATAAACAATCGCACTTACAACCTCCAATGTATCTGCATTGCGGATGTCAGCGAAGTAAGGTGAAAAAACATTGACTGTATCGGTATCAATTCCAAGTACCATCTGGCAACCAGGATCAATCAATGCAAGCATATCACTGCTTCTGCCCATCAAATTAAAATTGAATCCAATTGAAATAGGATAATAACCTGTCTCCGGATCGTCCCAGTTTTCATCATTCGCCGGTGTGAGCAATAGAGCTTCGCTCAGTGGCGTGTATGTATCGTCAAATGTGGTGAGAGTAAATGGAAATTGTTGTGCTATTGAATTCGCTTGCATCAAAATTGACAGAGACAAAAGAAGTAAAATTCGTTTCATGTTGGTGGTGATATTAATGAGTACAAAGCAAAGACGAATTGATCCTTGAATAGTTACCGCGCAAGTTGAAATATGACCGTACGAATAAAATTAAAGAGTTCGTTCTGCATGTTTCCATGCTTCATATTCATCCGAGATTGCTTTGTATAGTAATTCCGCAACTTTTCGCGCACCGGCAGGAGTAAAGTGCGTGTAATCCGGACCAGCGTATGGCGGATCATTTGTTACCCAACTAACCATGGAATTTTCGCCTCCCATCACTTCAAAAATATCCCAGAATGCACATCCTTCTTCGAGAGCTGCATTCTTCATTCCATCGCGCAGTGAAGCGAGGTATGGCCAGGTCTGAAAAACACCATCGATAGAAGTGCTCATATCCGATGGACCAATGATGATGAAACCGGCATTGGGTGCCATTTTTTTAAATTGCCTTATATAAGATTTGAAACTCTCGCCATAACTTTTTGCACCTGCTTCACTGGATAAATAAGGAACGGCATTTCCACCGAATTGAAGGATGAACAATTCTGCATTTAGTTTTGTCAACACAGGTTCCATGCTTGCTGGAGATACACGTCGGAATGCAGCTCCGTCGTTGCCGCGCAACGCAATATTGCTGAGATTAACTCCACCGCCATTGTGCAGTTCTATTCCGTAGACATCAGGGCTATCCGGCCCTCGAAATACGAATCTCAATTTTTTGGGAGTGGATTCAAATTTCCATGTTCGCATCACCATTGCACTTTCTGGCAAAATGGATTCTGTACTGATCACTTCTCCTTCGTTCAGAATAGTGAGCTGAAACCCATATTGATAATTTCCGAAATAGAGTTCCGCTTCGGTGAATGCTTTGCAAGTTGCGGTGGACATCGACGAAGGCCGAAGTTCAATCCACGCATCCACTGAGTCTGCTATGGCAATTTCTTCCTTCTTTTTTGAAGTGGTAAATCTTCCAAATGCGCACATCACGCCATAATTGTTGTGCCCTGCTTTGGCATTGTCGAATCCATAAGAAGTATAGCGTTTCCAGTTGTCACTTTGCGTTTGCATAATATTCGCTGATGCTGTAATTGGAACAGGTGCAACCAAACCCGGACCACCGCCCCCAAATTTTTCCTGTAGTTTCTGACGTACAACATTGCTCATGCGGTCGCTTTCAATTTGCGAATCACCGTAATGAAAAATATGCACACGACTACCTGTTGCTTTTGCATTGTCAAGAGATTCGAAGAATGAATACAAAGGAGAAGAATCACCATTCTTAAATTGAAGTGAAGCAATTCCTTCTTTGCGTTTAAGTACGATGACAGAATCTTGAGCAAGGCTGTCAGCAACAATTCCAGTCGAATCAAACTGCGCCAGAAATTTTTCGACGTCTTCGATTTTTCGATCTCCGAGTGAATCTTGTGCGGCTTCAGCCGGATGAAAACGCAACTTCAATCCTCCAATCATAATTCCGTTGGCTGGATATATCCACATCACCATTTTGCAGGTTATCCAAATACAGAGCAGCACTGCAAGTGTGATATGTGGACGTATGATTTGCATTTCTATTTCACTTGATCAATCTGAATGAAGTTGAAAAATTCTTCCAGTAAAATTTGTCAGAGAATTTTGAATTCAGTTCTTCTGTTTTTAGCTCGTCCAGCATCCGTATCGTTCGTCGCCACCGGAACAGTTTCACCATAACCTTTTGAAGTTAGTCGAGTGGCATCAATGCCATGTTTGACCAAATATTCGACAACACTGGCTGCACGGTTGTTGCTCAATGTGAGATTAGACTCATCACTGCCAACATTGTCTGTGTGACCACCAATTTCAATTTTTTTGTCCGGATTATTTTTCAATAAATCGGCAAGCCTGTCCAACTCTATTCTCGATTCAGGTTTCAAATCCCATTTGCTGGTTTCAAAAAACACATTATTCAAAACGATCGAAGCGCCGGCTCTCAATTTTTGCAACTGAATTTCGAGTTTATATGGTTCGAGGCTTGTATAATTTTTTAAGGAGAAATTTTCTGAATGGAAGAGATATCCTTCTTTATTGACATTGAGTGCGTAATCTTTACCACTCGGAATACACAACAAAAATTCACCGGTTCCTTGATTGGAATAAGATTCAATCATGAGTTTTCCGTTTTCCAAATCAATAAGTTCAAGATGAGCTTCCAATTTTTTGAAACTGAGTTTGTCGGTTACGATTCCTTTCACATAAGTGACCGGAGTCGGTCTGGCTTTTTCGTGAAGATTAAATTGGTAAAGGTCGAGTCCACCCATTCCGCCATCACGATCACTTGCGAATAAGGCAATATCGCCTTCCGCAGTCACCTGTATCGAATTTTCATCTTTGTAAGTATTGATCGGATATCCCAAATTGACAGGTGAATCCCAATCTCCATTTGGCAATATGCGACTCATAAAAATATCCAGCCCGCCCATTCCACTGTGTCCATTGCTGCTGAAGTATAACGTTCTGCCATCAGGATGGATCATCACACTTTCTTCTTCGAAAATAGTATTCACTCTTCCGGGAACTTTTGTCGGAGCCGACCATCTGTTTTTTTCGTCGAGGTAACTATAAAAAATATCTTGTTCTTTGATTCCGGATGCTGTTCTTTTTCCACGAATGAAATAAAGCGTTCTGCCGTTAGCCGAAAAACTTGGTTGACTTTCCCAGGTTCCTGTATTGATTCCATTCCCCATGTTTTCTGCCGGTGTCCATCCATTTGCTGTGCGAGTAGAGTAGAAGAGGTCACAACTTCCGACACCTGTTCTGGTGCCACCCCATGATCCATCACCACCTTCACATGCAGTAAAAATGAGCATTTGGCCATCGGCACTCAATGTAGGCGCTCCCTCGTTTTGTTTGGTATTGATTTCAATGACAGGCTGAGCTTGTTGCCAATCTTTAGTGCTTTTTTTACTCAAATAAAAATCCTCTTGTTTACCCTGATACGCATTTGCATCCGCTACAAGCCTTGTGAATAAGAGAGTTTGTTCATCCGCTGTGATGCAGGGATAGTATTCGTCACGGTCAGTATTGACTCCCGCACCGAGATTGATAGGTTCAAAAGGCACTGGCTGACTAAGTGCTCGTTTCGCAAATACACAACTCGAAATCAGTAATTGAGCCCGCTTTTCCTGTTGAGCACTTTCTTTCGGATACGGCATAAACTTCGTGATGGCTTTGTCTGTGTTATCATAATCTCCTTGCGCGAAATAACATTCGGCAAGCATCATCCAACCGGCAGGATAAAATTTTTCGTTGATGGCCAACGCCGCTTTCAGTGGTGCAATTGCAAGCTCGGTATGACCTGTTTCGTCATAGACTTGTGCCAGCATGAATTGTGCTTCAATAAAATCTGGCTTCTCCTTGACGAGTGCCTCCAGCTTCATTCTGACGGCTGCGAGGTCCATCATTTGGTAAGAATCAAGCGCATCTTCATATTGTTTGATCGCTTTTTTGTCTTTGATACTGTATGTTTTGTTTGGCTGTGCAATGGCTGCATCAAACAATCCCAGTATCGATATGAGTATGAATACGTATTTCATGAAAAATGGAAGTTCACGGTTTAACCAAGTATCGAGCCTAATGTAAGTTTTGAGCTCCGATCACTCCGGGAAATTGGGTAGAGTTATTAAACAGAGAAAATGAATAAATAGTCTTTCCGTGTTCCTCCGGTCATGTTGTATGAGCATTTTTTTTTAAATCCATTTTGGAAGAACTGAAAAGTGAAGTTTTTAGCTTGAATGAAATAAACGAAGGAATAAAACAATCGCAAATTTTAGTGATACAAATCGTTTGTGTCAATCAACTCACATGATTAAGATGAAAATTATTTTTTTGAGCAAATCAAAAAGGTTTCTGAATGATCTTGTTCGATTAGATTTGTCCATCAAAATAAACACAAACCAAATGAAGAATTTATCCAAACTTATCCTGATGTCTTTGACATTCGTTTCTATTGCTGTGATCTCTTGTAAAAAAGATGACCCTTGCGAAAATGTATCTTGTCTCAATGGTGGAACTTGCAACAATGGAACCTGCTCTTGTGCTACCGGTTATGAAGGTTCAAACTGTGGAACCGAGCAACGTGCCAAATTTGTTGCTTCTTATAGTGTTTCAGAAAATTGCAGCATCACTGGAAATTTTAATTACACAATGACAATTTCTACTTCAGCAACTGGTGTTACCGCTGTAGTCATCAACAATTTTTATGGTGTGGGAGCAACGGTTACCGGAACTGTGAACGGGACAACTATTACTATCGCTAGCCAACTCGTAAATGTGGGTTCGCAGGCTTTTACCTTTAGTGGAACAGGTCAGGTGAGTGGAAATATCCTAACTCTGAGCTACACTATTGCTGACGGTTCTGGTGGATCTGAGACTTGCACTTCAACTTGCACAAAACAATAAGATCATCTATTTATAGATCATGAAAACCGTCCCGATTTGGGGCGGTTTTTTTTTTAGGTGATACTAGGCCATTTACGCACTCAATAATTTCGCAAAAAAAAAGAGGATTCACGTCGAACCCTCTTTTCTGTAAACCTGCAAGGAAAATTTTGAAACCAACGCAGTTCTGGAAAAACTGCGCAACCATCTATAAGACGCCCCTCAAAATGAAGGGTTGCCACATTTTTTTCGTATTTCTTTTTGAAAGTTCGACGAAACAGTAAAGAACGCCCGTAAACACTGGTTTTAGTTCACGGAAAAATTAATTAGGATGAGTGAACCGATAACCGACTCCCCGGACGGAATGGAAGTAGATCGGATTGCGGCTGTCGGGTTCGAAATGTTTGCGAAAAGCAAGGATGTAATTGTCAATCGTGCGTGTATTCGGAAATACATCATAACCCCAAATTTTCTCAAGAATTTCTTCTCTGCTCACCACTTCGCCCTTGCGTTGTATCAGTAATTTGAGCAACATCATCTCTTTTCTCGAAATTTCAATTTCACTCCCTTCTTGATCCCGGATGGTAAAATTGAGAAAGTTCACGTGATTCGGCCCAAAAGAATATTCATTCACATCGGCCAAAGTGTGAGTTCCTTCATGTCTGCGAATAAGTTTGCTTACCCGTAACAGTAATTCTTCAAGATCAAAAGGTTTAGGCAAATAATCGTCGCCGCCGATCCGCAATCCTTCAACCCGATCACGGCCTGTTGCTTTTGCCGAAAGAAATAGAATGGGAGTGGTATTGCCTTCCAGTCGAATGGTCTGACAAACAGCGAATCCGTCCAATTGTGGAAGCATTACATCTAGTATCGCGAGGTCAAATGCCTGGTTCCGGAATTTTTCGAGCGCAGCCATACCGTTCGTGACATGCACCACGTGATATCCTTCCATGCCCAGATTTAAAGTCAGGGCAGATGCGAGGCTCTCCTCGTCTTCCACGAGAAGAATTCTGTACTTGTCCAATTATTTATACTAAAATTCTGACCTCTGAACTAGTCTTAATTAGAACCCTCTTTATGCTCGTGTTCTCCTTCGTGTTCATGCTGGTGGCCTTCTTCTCCAGCATGATCGTGGTTGCAGGATGCTGGTTTTTCACCTGTGTCCGCAGTTTCTTGATATCCTTCAATCATGGCGCCGGTGGCAGTGAAAGCAATCAGTTTCAAAGGCTCCGTGATTTTTGCTATTTCTTCTTCTGATTTTCCTTCTTCCATTGCATAGTGTTTCTGATCCTCCACGGAGCGCTCGTATTCATATGCTTTTCCTTTCACCATCGTTTTCAAACCTTCACATCCGGCTACAGGCACGAAAAACACGTGATCTGTAGTCACTTTCAGCAACTGGCCATTATCCATTTTCAAATCAAACCAGCATCCGGCATTCGGACATGTCTGGTTGATCACACCTTCAATCACTGTGTCCAATGTGTCTTTTCCTGCAAGCGCTGTTGAGAGCGAACTTACTGGTATAGCTCCTTTCAGTTCGAATTGTTGACCGTAAAATTCCTGAGTGGGCGCCGCATTTGGATCGACAGCCTGATGATTATTGGAATGATCACATCCGCCCATCATAACTGAGGCAAAAAAGAAGAATAGGATTTGTTTCATTGTTTGAGATTTTGTGGCGAAGATAATCACTCGCTTCGCTCGTAAATGTTTCTCGCAGAAAAAGCCCCGTAGGGGTAAACAGAAGGAATTTCAGAATTCGCTGAAATGGGATTTTAAGGAATTCCTTAAGGATGATGAAATATTCTGTGAATTCTGAAATTCCTTCTTTGATTTCTGCGTGAAACAAAAAATGAGCGCAGCGTATTAACGCGAGAGATGAATTTTCTGCACTGCCGATGATCGGTTATTGCAGCCATCCATCGCTATCCAGGTTCTCGTGACGGTGTTGTCTGTTTTTGTTTCCGAAAATTCCACCACAATTTCTTCTCCACTGTTGTCTGTGGCAGTGACGATTGACGCCACAGGCATGGCTTCTTTTTTGGTGAGAAAAAGTTCGGCAGGCACATCATATAAGATAGGAGCCTCGGTGTCTTTCAGATGAATGATTTGTTCTGCCTCAAGCATGTTTTCACAATCATCCACAAAGGTGTATTTACGGATCAAGGTGCCTCGACAACCACCAGAAGCTAACTCTTCATTTTGGGTGGTGTGGATTTGAGCCGAACAGGTGCTCTTCACAACAGGCAAAGGGAGTTCTGCCGTAAAGCCGATCTCACAGCTGATTTCACGAGGATATTCTGCTGTGATTTGGGCAGAAAGTTCCAACTGCAAAAACACTGCACTTAAAAGAAAACTTGAAAGAATTTTCGAAAATCGCATAGCGATTATTTTTTCTCCTGACCTTCAGTCACTTTACCATCTGCATTCAATGCTGCTTTGGCAATTCTCATGCGACCCTGATCAAGTTTGATGACAACTGTTGTTTCGTCGACTTCGATCACCTCACCGTGGATTCCGCCAGCGGTTACGATCTTGTCACCGACAGATACGCCTTCCTGAAACTTGCGCTGTTCCTTCGCTCTTTTCATCTGTGGACGAATCATGAAGAAGTAAAAAATGGCAAAAAAGCCAACCATAAAGATGAGTGTAGTTGCAGAACCGCCGCCAGATGCCTGTAAAAGAGTGCTTGTCATATAAATTTTGATGTATTTCGAGTGGTTTTTTTGAGGTTGCAATGCTAGTGATGGATGCGCAGATATTTTCCTGAAATATTCACAACATCATTTTCAGCTCAATGCGTTTGCATTTCCATTTCTATCTTGTGATGCTGTTTTTGTTCTGTTTCCACTCCCAAAACTTCACCTGTCAATTTGAGATCAATCACTTTGGGAATGCCATTGGTTAGGACTGAAATACTCTTGTCAATTTTCCCTGGAAATCCTTTGCTGTTGAATTCAATGGTAATATCTCCTTCTTCTCCCGGTGCAATGGGTTCATGCGGCCAGTCTTTGGAAGTGGTACAGCCGCAAGATGGGGTCACCTGAGCTATGACAAGGGGCGCTTTTCCGTTGTTCTTAAAATGGTAAGAATGCACCACTTTTTCGCCGATCGCAATCTGACCAAAATTGAAAGTAATCGAATCAAATGCCATTAAAGGCGCATCATCTGTAGATTCTTCACCACCAGAAGGAGGGAAGTGAATCATGTCAGATGTGATTTGTTTGTTGTCGTTCTTGCAAGCGACAATCAAAGCGCAGGTTGTTATCAGAATGAACAATACCCGAAAGTTTGCTTTCATTTTTCAAAGTTCGTTGAAACGACCGATGGTGTCTTCAACAATTGTTTTTTTAAATATCTTCTCTGTCGCTGTAAGATCCGTTGTATTCGTCTTCATCGAAAATTTCATTGTCTTCATCGAACATATCGTCTTCATCTCCTTCATCGCTGCTACCACCTCCTCCGTGGACCTCATCGAATTCTTCCTGCGAAAATTCCTGACCGAACAAATCCATTTCTTTCGAGTCCTGAGATGGAGCATCACCATACACCAGAGCAATGCGAGGATAAATCGTACTTGGTTTGTCTTTTTTGATTTCTACCAATTCGACATAAAAAATCCACATCCGCATAAAATCATAGACATAAAGGATTTTGTCGGATGGTTTGCTAATCATGTCGCTGAGCTTCGAAGACTTCATGCTCAATCTGGCATCGCCCACTTCTAGCAGAGGAATTTCCAGACCCTTTTCCCAGGCTTCATTGCTCATGTAAAAACTAGCCATTTCACCTTCTTCGAAATCGAATCCATCCAATATCGCACGGTGAAAATCTTCAAATGTGGCGTCGGTTTCAATTTCTATATCCCGGAATACATCCTGCTCTGTATCAATGATGACACGGAATTTGAAAATATTGACGTTGGTATTTTTTGTTGGCATGTGTTGCAAAGAAAAAAATGGGATGCAAACCTACAATTTTTTAATGGAGAATGAGAATGGGAATTATCAATTATAAATTATAAATTATCAATTATTAATTATGGCGTAGAAGAACCTGATGCGCATTTACTCTTTTTCGGATACACATGAGCTACTTTGTATTCAGGCTATAATTAATAATTGATAATTGATAATTGTACCTGTGTTAGTTTTGCGGTCCGAATTTTTTGCAAGATGAAATCAATCGACTCCCGTATTATCAAAGGAATTATTGCACTGGCAGCACTGGCGTTTACCACTTATCTTTTTGTTGTTGGTCGCTGGGGATGGGGCATTATGATGATTCTCGTCACTGCTGTCATCGTGTTGCTCACGCTTCGCAGCATGCGGTTGTTGATGGTTTTTTATCACATGCGTCAGCAGAAAATGGATAAAGCTAAAATCTGGCTCGCCAAAGTGAATCCAAACCATCTGTGGAAAAATCAAAAAGGCTATTACTATTTTCTTCTGGGCACTTCAGAGGTGCAGAATCAGAGTCTTTCCGTGAGTGAGAAAAATTTCAAACAAGCATTGTCGCTGGGTTTGAGACTTGATCACGATAAAGCGATGGCATATTTAAATCTTGCTGTTATCAATGCGAACAAACGCAAAAAACGCGAGGCAATCACCATGCTCAACGAAGCGAAAAGATACGACACCAAAGGCTACCTCAAAGGGGATATCAAGCAGATCAGCAAGATGGTGAATAGCATTTAATTGAGAATGGAGAATTGAGAATTGAGAATTGGGCGAAGTTTTACTTTTTGTCAAAAATAAATTTGGCCGAATCAAATCAGAGTTGAACATTCTCCATTCTCCATTCTCCATTATACACGCCGTAGCCTCGGATTATCCAGCACCTGTATCTTCTGAAGGCTCGAAAGCAAGTCTAAACTTTTGCGCTGTGTATCGTGAGAGATGATTTCGAAATGTTTTTGAAGCTCCTGACTTTCAGGATGGAAATTGTGTGTATCGATTTTGATGAGCTGATAATTCATTTCATCTGATGCATCCTTAATGATTCTATTGAGTTCGTCACTTTGTTGCGGGTGATTTACCAAATGGTGAAATCCTTGCTCAATGACATCGTTCATGAGCTCGTGTACAGCCTGACGCAGTGAATCTCTGGTTTTGTTCATTTCGTTAGCGAATTAAGGTGGCGGGAAGTGCAATTTAATCAATTTTCGTTAATGCTTTCAGAATGTTGAAATCTTCCTGATAAGACGGCATCCATTTTCACGGAAATGCAGCCTTCTTTCGCCTTCCTAATCGAAATTATGTATCCAACCATTTATCATGCTTTTTACGATATGTTCGGACTGGACTGGCAGTGGGCAAAATTGCTGAACAGTTTCGGATTCTTCGTGGCCATGGCTTTCGTTATGGCGAGTTATTTTTTGCCCTCCGAACTGAGTAGAAAAGCTTCACTGGGACTTTTTGAACCACAGGTCAAAAAAATTGTCATCGGCGAAACGCCCAATTGGTTGGATATCATCACCAGCGCTTTTATGGGGTTTCTCATTGGCTGGAAAATGCTCTACCTGTTTCTGAACGGATCTGAACTTTTTTCTAGTGGCGTCAATCCACAACAAGAAATTTTTTCACTACACGGTAATCTGATCCTCGGAATTTTGTTGGCCATTGGCTTTGGAGTCTGGCGCTGGTGGGATTATAAACGTCGTCAACTTACCGAACCAAAAGAACAGGAGTTCCTCCAATATCCGCATCACATTACCGGCAACATCGTTTTTGTAACTGCCATTTTCGGAATTCTTGGCGCCAAACTTTTTCACCTACTAGAAAATCCCGACGAATTCCGCGAGTTCTTCCGTCATCCTTCCTTCAACAGTTTTGTCAGTGGCCTCACAGTTTATGGCGGTCTGATCCTGGGTTCTATCGGGACGCTTGTTTACGCCCACTTCAAGAAAATTGAATTGTGGCCTCTGTGTGACGCTGCTGCTCCCAGCATGATTCTCGGTTATGGAATTGGCCGTATTGGCTGCCAGGTGAGTGGTGATGGTGACTGGGGCATTGCCAACACGGCTCCAAAGCCCAATTGGCTTTCATGGCTGCCAGATTGGATGTGGGCTTACGATTATCCGAACAATGTGAATTACGATGCGTCCTATCATGGCAGCCTCGGACCGCTGAACGATACATTCGTGGAACCGATCACGGATCCGACAATGCCTTGCTTCGACGGATATTGCACACACTTGTCGCCACCGGTTTTCCCAACGCCGTTTTATGAAACCATCATGGCGATTATCATTTTTCTCATTTTGTGGAAACTGAGAAAAAGAATCCAGACACCGGGAATCATTTTCGGACTTTACCTGATTTTTAATGGTATTGAACGTTTTTTCATCGAAAAAATCAGAGTCAATAACAAATTCGAATTTTTCGGCGTTCAGGCGACCCAGGCAGAATTGATCGCGATCATTTTTATTCTGGTCGGAATCGCGATCCTTTTCATACAGAACAGGAAACACAGGGCTTTGCGGCCTTCTTCAACCGAGGGCTGAGGAAAATTAACGATAACCTGATTGACAAAGCGACGTACATTTGTCTTCCGTTTTTTCAGTAACCGGAAGCTTTGGCAGAAATAGACTGATGGTCCGAAGATTGAAATACGGGGTGAACACAAAAAATTCAATAAACAATAAAAACATGGCAGTAGAAATCACAGATGCAAATTTTGCTGATCTCGTGCAGAAAAGCGATAAACCAGTGATGATCGATTTTTGGGCAGAATGGTGTGGACCTTGCCGTATGGTAGGGCCTATCGTTGAAGAAATGTCTACAGAGTACGGTGATAAAGCATTGATCGGTAAAGTAAACGTTGACGAAAATCCTGATGTAAGCGCAAAATTCGGTATCCGCAATATCCCGACTATTATTTTTGTGAAGGGCGGACAAATGGTCGACAAAAGCGTTGGCGCTGTTCCTAAAAATGTATTGACTGAAAAAATGGATGCGTTGCTGTAACATGTGATCATCTTCAAAGCATAAAAGGCTGTCCAATCTGGATGGCCTTTTTTTTTTGACATCCAACTTGTTTACATTGATGTTGTTTACATTTAAAATGAAAACAATCCGTATGTAAACAATGTGAGTCGCAATCATTTTCTTCCTGAAATTTTGCTTCATTGCGAACTTTGCAAAGAATGAATGCACAACCTTCCCAAATAAATTGATAATGTCGGAGCCTCGCATTGAAATGATCCCGACGAAAAAACTGGTCGGAAAGAGAACCACGATGTGTTTAGCTGAAAATAAAACTATCGATCTGTGGAGGAGTTTTCAGCCGCGAAGGAATGAGATCCTACATCGTGTGAGCGATGAATTGATTTCGCTTCAGAATTATTCAAGTCGAGTGGTTAGCGAATTTTTCCGTCCTGATTTTACTTTCGAAAAATGGGCAGCCGCGGAAGTTTCATCTTTTAATGATCTCCCGGAAGGATATGAAAAATTAGAAATTCCGGCAGGCAATTACGCCGTATTCATTCATCATGGCGATGCATCAAAGGCGGAGCAAACTTTTCGATATATTTTCGAGAAGTGGTTGCCGGAAAGTGGTTTTGAATTGGATGATCGCCCTCATTTTGAAATTCTCGGTGCGAAATACAAAAACAATGATCCGGAGTCGGAGGAGGAAGTGTGGATTCCGGGTACTATCTCATGAAGTGTGTAAGTAGAGAAGTTGTTCTGAAATTTTTGACCCTTTCAAAGGTCAAAAAAATTTCGGAAACAACTTATCGGTAAATTA
>JANOVT010000309.1:0-2852 GCA_031417525.1 Flavobacteriales bacterium
AAAAATTCAAAAAACTGCATTGACATTTGTCTGTTATGCGTTGTGAACTGCGAGGCATGCATCACCGATTGCATCAAAGCAGGGAATCAGGAATGTATTGTTCTTTGTCGTGATTGCGCAGACATCTGCACATTGTGCGCCAGATTAGAGGCCAGAGGTTCTCATTACACAAGTGAGCTTCACGCTCTCTGTGCAAAAGTTTGTGAAGAGTGCGCTGCCGAATGCAGTAAACACGCCGCACATCATGCAAGTTGTAAGGAATGCGCTGAGACTTGCAAAAAATGCGCTGAAGCCTGCTCAGAGCTCGCTCATTCTGCAGTTTAAGCAAACATAAAAACGGGATCTTATTCCCGTTTTTTTTTTTAGAAAATCAGTAATCAATCACCGGTGAACTGGATTGATAAAAATATTTGGTGGCAATGCTTCATTTCCACTTTCATTTGTTTGATGGGTTGCTCAATCGGAAGAATGAGCATGTCATTCTTCTTGATAGGTTATCCCTTTCTAATAATCATAATTGCTTCATTCGTTGCCGGGTTCATCTCTTGCATCGCGTTTTTGGCACTATGGGGCTTGGCTTTTCGCAGACTGAGCCTCAAGGAATCCTTGAGAAACAGCTACAAAATGAGTTTCGTTTCAATATCAATCATGCTCCTTACTGAAAATGTCATAATTCTTCTTGTCATGCCTAAGTTTCAAGCGCATGAAATGCTGATGAATACTTCACATAGCTACGGCGCAATGCTTTTGGCCATGAGTTTGGGTTTTGTTCTTTCTCTTCCTTACAATTATTATCAACTTCAAAAAACTGGTAAAGCTTGTCATACGAGTGAGCAAGAAAAATTTAGAACTTAAAGACCAGACCCTCTGATTGGTCGTAGTAAAATTCAACCAATCAATTTTCACAAATACTTTTCAGAAACGATTTTTTCAGGAAGTGTTGATGGAAAGATTTAGCAATGGGGTGCAGAAAGTCATGAAATAATTGGATGCGTCCGTTGAATAAATCCTCATGATCCTTCAATACTTTTACCCTCCCTAATTTACCTGACCATCATGTCCGAACTCATCCGGGATAAAACCGTCTTTACACTTACTGAAGTAGCGAAGAGTATTCAAAAAACGATTGCTGACCGATATACTTCTGCTTTCTGGATCAAAGCGGAAATGAACAAGCTCAACTACTATAGCCACTCCGGGCATTGTTATCCGGAACTGGTGGAAAAAGTGAATGGTCGTGTGGTGGCACAGATGCGTTCAACTCTTTGGAGCGATGATTATATCAACATCAATAATCGCTTTCTGAAAATGCTGAATGAGCCGTTGAAAGATGGAATCAAAATTCTATTTCAGGCGAGGATCAAATACGATGCTCAATACGGATTGTCTTTGCACATCACCGATATCGATCCAAGCTTTACTTTAGGAGATCTTGAAAAAGAAAAACAAGAAACAATTGAGCGATTAAAAAAAGAAGGTGTTTTTGATCTGAATAAAAAAGCAGTTTTGTCACTTTTGCCTCAGCGCCTTGCCATTATTTCTGTTGAAACAAGTAAGGGTTATGCTGACTTTATGGAAGTGATCGAAAAAAATCCATTTGGATACAAGTTCTTTCACATGCTGTTTCCTGCGATTCTGCAAGGTGAAAATGCCATTGATTCCATTAACTACCAATTGTCGCGTATTGAAAAAGTCAAATCTCATTTTGATGTGGTGGCCATCATCCGTGGCGGTGGCGGCGATGTTGGTCTTTCTTGCTATAACAATTATGCTATGGCAAAAACAATTGCGCTTTTTCCATTGCCGGTCGTCACAGGCATCGGACACGCAACCAATGAAACGGTGGCGGAAATGATTTCCTTTCAGAATGCGATCACACCTACCAAAATCGCCGAATTCCTCATTCAGAAATTTCACAATTTTGCTGTTCCGGTGAGTGAAGCAAAACAACAGATCATCCAGGAAGCTCGTCAGCAATTATTAGACGCCAATTCGCTGTTGCAATCTGAAGCCAAACTGTTCAAGCACATCACCATTGGAATGATTCAACGAAATAAAAACCTGGTGAATACACATACCAGATCCATGATCCAGGATGCCGGTTATGTTTTTCGTTCAGAAAGGAATAAATTATCGACAGCAAGACAAACCGTTTTGAAAGACGCTACGAATCAATTGCAAAGGGCAAAACAGGAAACTGGCAATCTGCATCAGACATTTGTGCGTGGCAGCAAAACCTTTCTTGCGGCAGGCAATATCTCGTTGCAGTCTCTTGAAAAAAACATAGAAATTATGAACCCCGTTCATGTGTTGAAACGGGGATATAGCATTTCTTTGCTGAATGGAAAAGCCATCCGGTCGACAGGAGAATTGAACGAAAACGATCTGATCACTACGACTTTGTTTGATGGCACATTTGAAAGCACCGTGAAGAAGATATTACCTCAACAATCATGAAAGAACCTATTACCTATACCAAAGCATTTGAAGAACTGCAAGCAATCGTTGCTGAAATCGAGCAAGGAGAAATCTCTGTGGATGAATTGAGCGCCAAAGTGAAACGAGCCTCTGAACTCATCAAAGTCTGCAAAGAAAAATTGACAAACACGGAAGAAGACGTAAATAAGATTTTGAAAGAACTCGACGCGGAGGGATAGTTCTATTTTCAATCAGGAAGGCTTGCTGAACAATGACAGATCCCTCACTACGTTGCTATTGACAAGTTGGTTCAAGGCCTCGCCAGTATTGAAAAGTAACCAAGGTCCCATAAGAATGGTTCGACAAACACACCTAGACGACTTAGTTTAGTGTAATGGGAAAAAATTTTTCGCTTAGCGCCACCAAATTTTAAA
>JANOVT010000310.1:0-2996 GCA_031417525.1 Flavobacteriales bacterium
TTTTGCGATTGTGGCACATTCGTATGGCAAGACGTGACCTATGATCTTCTAGGGGTGAATTATATCCTTTCTGATTCAACCGAATTTGAGTCACGACGCTACTATATCACTGCCGATGTAGCACTGGAAGGAGAAACACAAACTCACGGACTAAGCGGCTGGATTGAGATCCCAGACCTCGATGGTGGTGGACAATTCGTGATCAATCCGGCCGGCGACAATGAGTTCACGGCACTGGTGGATGAATTTAATCTGAACGATCCTATTGACACGCTAAGACAATACGTTCCAGTCAATGCCGTTGTTCGGGTTTCTGAGGCTCCTCTTAATGGTGGCGATGAAAATGTCGAGTTTCAGATGACTCTGAATCAGTATGTAAATGGAACACTCATTCCAGGTGATATCAATTGTTCGGGAAAATTCACTGTTTATATAAATCAATAGTTGTAACCCTTTCTATCCACATTGCGTAATAAAGTGTGGTTTTATTCTCCACCTTTTGAAATTAAAACATGTAGTCATATTATTCATTCCATTGATTCTGGCCTTTCAGGAAATTCCTACTGAAAGGCGCGTCATGCGTAAGCATGCAAATGGTAGTGACTATGTTGTGCTTTATCTGGAAAAGGAAAGCGGAGATCTTCTGAAGGAAGAAGTCTTTTATCCCAATGGCAATGTTCAGTGGACCGGCAATTACAAAAAGAATATTGAAAATGGCACCTGGCAGTTTTATTGGGAAAACGGCAAATTAAAAACGATCGAAAACTATCTCGGCGGCAAAGAACATGGTGTTACAACACACTATGACGAAGATGGTCGCAAAATCAAGGAAGAATTCTGGAAACATGGTAAGATGATCAAAGAGACAACGTTCTGATTTGATAATCATTCTCTCTTCAAATTACGTTCACCTGATATCGGCCAAAGGGCCAAATAGGATTAGAGGGATTCAACAAGGATCTTCATCCTTTCCTGAATTAACCTCGAATCAAATTTCACTGTATCCTTTTTCGCTCGTTGGTTATTTCACTTCAATCACTTCATCGCCGGTAACGGCAAAAACGCGGTCACCACTCAATGGCCTTATTGCATGCGTGCCGGTAAAAGTGCCAGACGCAGGTAAGATCGCGACCTTTTTCCCAAACCAGAAACAGGGAACTTTCAGATGTTGACGACCAGCACCGAATAAACTAATCGAAGGATGAATGTGACCGGCGATCTGGTACTCATGACCTTCGATGGATTCATCCGCTTCATGTAAAAAAAGAAAAGGTGATTCTTTTTTTTCATTCATTACATCGAACCCCATGTTTGCATAAGTTTGATCGTCGCAAATTTCATGGTTTCCACGAATTAGTTGTTTTTCAATGCCAGGGTAACTGTCGAGAAAATCGGCGAATTCATCCCATTCCTGATTCTCCTTGCTGTGAACCATATCGCCGAGCATCATCAAGCGTTCGGGTTTCAAATCATCAAACGCTACCATCAGATTCCAAAAATTATTTTTGTTGACCATTCGCGGCAGTGCTATTCCATTCGCCCGAAAATGTCCTGATTTGCCAACATGCAGATCCGCGCAAATCAAAGTGGATGAGCTTTTTTGGAATAAAAACTTGAGAGGGTGAAGAATGAACTCCTCACCATGAAGTTCAAGTGTTTTGGTTAGAAATTTATTTTGCTTCGTTTTCATTCTCCGGCTTTGCAATTTTCCCGACGCAAGCTGCAATAACCGCAGAGTTTGCTAGTGGAGCAAAGTTATATGGTTTTTATGACTACACGTGTTGCGATGCAATCATCCAATAAGCTATACTTCGTGAATATAGCCCTCAAATCGAGCTATTGATGGTGATATTTACTGCGCAGAGCTTCCCAATAAGCTTGAGTTTTATGCAAATCCTGCTAACAATGTCCTTGGAATTCCGGATGAGGAAATTCAGTTCACACAATAGACGATTCCAGGCCCGATTGGACGGTTGTTTTACAAGAAAGAAATTCCTCACCGCAACTAAATATCTAAGGTCTCAGCAAAAGACTTTAGAAGATTTTCGCGTTTGTTGCCATGAGGCTTTTGTTCATGATGAAATGCAAAATCTGCAAACTGAAACATTGATTGTCATTTTCGATTTCAATTTCTCGCATTGAAGGTAAGCGTTTAACAGCGCTGCCCGTGGAGTCTTAATTTGTGGCCAGTTAGGGGCAATCTTGTTCTATCGAAAAAAATTAGTGGCCCGGAATTGGAACAGTTAGCTACAAAATAAAAAAGTCGCCACAACGGCGACTTTCTTGTGGGAGCTACAGGGTTCGAACCTGTGACCCTCTGCTTGTAAGGCGCGGGATTTTTGGTTTTATCTGTGCCTAAATTTCACTAAATCACATACCTATCAGTACTTTAAGAGTTCAGTGATTCCATTTGAAACCATAAAAAACCAGTTTTTGCGTGCAAATTGCGTGCAAATAGTTTTTACCTTTGAGCCAATGAATACAAGCATCGTTGTTTCTCTGGACACAAGGCGGGCAAAAAGAGACGGCACATTTCCAATCATTCTCAGACTCACTCACAATCGTGATACCAACGCCATTCCTATTGGAATAAGTATCAAAGAAAAGGACTGGGATGACAAAGCGCGAACCATCAAACGCACTTATACAGGCGTGGAAACCATTTCACGTCTCAATAATCTCATTCAGAAAAAACGCTCTGAGGCGATGGACATCATTGTGAAGCTGCATGAAAACAATCAGCTTGACACGTTATCCGTTAGCGAACTCAAAGACAGAATATACCAACCCACAACCAGCCAATCATTCTACCAATTCACGGAAGGACTGATTGAGGAATTGAAAAAGGCAAACAAATTCGGAACGGCAAGGTCATACAAGGGTGTGGTTAGTGTTGTCAAAGAATTTCATGGTGAACGTGACTTGGTCTTTAACGGCATCAACTATCAATTTTTGTCTCGTTTTGAAACCCACCACATTTCCAAAGGCAACACTGC
>JANOVT010000311.1:0-12726 GCA_031417525.1 Flavobacteriales bacterium
GGGTGATTCTTAACCAGTTTACAATTATCTTTGAAGAGAGACTAAAAATCCATTAGCAACTTTTTCTACTTACACACTTAGCGGGATAGTGTCGAAGAAAACGAACAGGAAGAAATCTTTATTCGTGGTGGTGCTTTTAAAAGAGAGATTCCCAAAGTCTACAACTACACCTGCTGCATCTCTGGTCTTCGCTTTTTCACCTCCCGCGACATTTCCATGATCGACGCTTGTCACATCCACCCATTCGCATCGAGTTTCAACGACACCATCTCCAACGGCATCGCCCTATCGCCCACCCTTCACCGCGCATTCGACCGCGGACTCATCGCCATTGATTCGGAGTTTCGTGTGGTGGTGTCTTCGCATTTTTCAGAGAACGATGTAGCGCATAGTCTGCGGCCATTGCAGGGAAAACAAATTTTGTTGCCGGATCATAAGAGTTATGCGCCGGCGGTTGAAAATCTGAATTGGCATTGGCGGAATGTTTTCCTGGGCTGAGATTCATTTATGGCTTCTCGCAGATTTGCGCAGATTTGCGCAGATTTTAGCAGATTTACGCAGATTCAAAAATTCCAATTCTGATTGTTCTGAAATTCCTTCCGTGAAATTCCGCGAGAAACAATTTATCTGAGAACGAATCCTCTACGAAAACAAAAACTCAATATCCTCGCGCTTCAGCCTCTTCATAATGGCCTCGTCTTCACCAATGATTTCTCCTGCCATTCTCTTTTTGTTCTGCTGCATTAACAGAATTTTTTCTTCGACAGAATCACGACAAATCATTTTGTAAGCTATGATTTTTTTGGTCTGTCCTATCCGATGTGTTCTGTCAATAGCCTGTTGCTCTGCCGCCGGATTCCACCACGGATCGATCAAATAAACATAGTCTGCAGCCGTGAGGTTGAGTCCTACTCCACCCGCTTTGAGTGAGATCAGAAAAATGCGACAGTCTGTCTCTTCCTGAAATTTATTGACTGCAACCCGACGGTCGTCTTGTTTGGTACTGCCATCTAGATAGGCAAACGTAAGTTTTCGCTGATTCAATTCAGCCACGATCAATTGCAACATTTCTGTGAATTGCGAAAACACCAAAATTTTATGATCGCCAATATTGTCTTCAATTTCACGCATCAACTCTTCCACCTTCGCGCTTCCGGCATCCAAGAACTCGGGCTTCTTCAAGAGTTTTGGACTATCACAAATCTGGCGAAGGCGCAGAAGTCCTTCCAACACATACACACCCACTTTGCTCATGCCCATAGCATCAATTTTCTGTAGCAGTGCATCTCGAAAGTACTTTTTGTATTCATCATACACGGCTCGCTGAGATGCCGACATCTCACACCAGATAATCGATTCCATCTTTTCCGGCAGATCTGTTGCTACCTGTTCTTTTGTCCGACGCAGCATGAACGGATACACCATTTTCCGAAGTTGTTTTGTCTTGATCGGATCTCGATCCTTGTCGATGGCGTTTGCAAATTCTTCCTTGAAAAACTGTTTGTTTCCAAGCAATCCGGGATTGAGAAAATTCAATTGAGAATATAGATCAAACGTATTGTTTTGCACCGGTGTGCCACTCAATGCAATCCGATTGTATGCTTTCAATGTCTGCAATGCTTTTGCAGTTTGTGAATCGGGATTTTTGATGGCCTGGCTTTCATCGAGGATGATGTATTTCCAGGTAAAGGAGGCCAACATCTCCACATCAATCCGCATCACACTGTAGGAAGTCAGGATAAGATCATACTTCGCAAAATCATTGTCGTCAAACATGCGATCGAGTCCATAGTGAACCTTGAATTTGATGGTAGGTGCAAATTTTTTCAATTCATTTTCCCAATTAAATATCAAACTGATCGGACAGATTACCAGACTCGTTTGTCCTTTATACTTTTCTTTTAAAAATTGAATAAACGTGATGGTCTGCAACGTTTTTCCAAGCCCCATGTCATCCGCAAGACAAGCTCCCAGTTTCATTTCATCCATCAACTGCAACCACTGATAGCCTAGCAATTGATACGGACGCAACTCACCTTTTATCTTTGAACTTGGTTTCACTGTCACCAAATTTTGAGCGTTGTATATAAGTTCCTTCCTTTGTTTTATTTCTTCCAGAATTTGTTCATTGCCGTTGCCATCTTCCAAACTTTCCAACATGGTGAAATGGTGTTTACTCAACTTCAATGCTTGCTGTCCATTCGGCTCCGCCATTTTAAACAGCATCTCATATCGTTCAATCCATTCAGCAGGAAGTATGCCCATGGAACCATCATCCAATATCACCATTTCCTGTCGCTGTAAAATGGCTTTGCGAACACGGTCCAATGAAATTTTTTCTTCGCCAAACCAAACTTCCATTTGTAGATCAAACCAGTCGATGCCTGAAGTAGCCTGCATCTTCATCTCCGGTTTATGGTGGTTGAAACGCATGTGTTTCATCTCTTGAAGTCCAATCACTGTGATATTCCTTTCAGACAATTGCTGAACGAAATAAGGAAACCAACTATTTTTTTTTGCTTCACTGAATGTGATATGAAATGAATTTCGACTTATTTGTTTTGAAAATGAATAATGCATTTGTTTTATTTCTTCCATAAAATTTCGCTCTACATTCCAATTCCGTTTAGACATCACCATTTTTCCATCTTCACGCGTGAAATTGACATGAGGACGCTTTTCCTCGAGATCAGTGATGGTTCCATGGTACTTAAATTTTGGAGCGACAATAATAAATTGATTATTCAATTCGCTCACTTCCACAAAAGGAACCGGATCGACATCTTCCATGATCAATTCGAGTGCATCCGGCACATCCACTTTAAAATGCTGTGTAATTCTTGGTAGTAATTCTGTCAACAATTTCCCCTTACTATCGTCCGAAAAAAACAACGCATTTTTTCCCAGTTTGGACAGCAAACCCATTGCGTTGGGATTTTGAACGAAGTAAATATTCTCCTCTATCAGAACAAAAAATGGGGCTACAAATACATACTCGTATTCATCATAACGTTCATCACCAATCTGCAAATTCAACGATACCTGAGTAGATCCTTCTGACTCGGTCACCGTAGGAATCAATTCCACAGAATCCACTTTCGGAATAAAAGGATAAGCCTGCAATTTTCCTTTCTCATTTTCAGATTCCACATAGATTAATTCAGAAGCAACAATTTCCGGCCAGGCCTCTGCCGTCTGACTGCGCAATCTTTCCAACAATGGCCAACGGGCATTTCGATCTACCTCCAAATTTTCAATTCGATATGAATATCGATTGGAAATGTATTTATTGCTTTTCAGCCATGCCATCACATATTCATAACTAAATGGTGTGATTCTGGAACGAAATCTTTCATCAGCGCCTCGCATCAGATTAATTCCATCCTGCGAACTAATGGAAACTATTTTTGAATTGTCCTTACCCGTTTTGCTGATGGATTTTCGACGCAACGCAAACTCGAATCCTATCTGTTTTGCCAGAGTTCCTTCTCGTTTGCGAATCACAAGCGAAGGATTATGGACTGATTTGACAGCTTCCAACTCTGCTCCTTTTACCCCCTCCGGAAACAATTCCAACAAGATGTGTTCAAAGTCCTGTTCGCGTACAAACCATTTCGGATAGTTGATCACCAATTCATCTTGCCAGGTGGAGACGAATGAAAATTCATTCACACGCAAATCATTTGTATCAAAACCGATTGCACGAATGCGCTTCTCTCTTTCCTCCATGGAGAGTATTCGGGTAAAAAACTTTTCACCACGATCAAGACCAATGCGCGCTAGCAATTCTTTGTTGTGAACGCACGGTCTTGGAAACAGGCATTTACAATGAAATTCAAATCGACCTATGCCATCATAACTGACCCAGGAATCTGTCGACCGACCTCCTCCAATGTCCGCAATTTTGATAGGCAATGGATAGCTATAGGGATAACTAAAGTTGCTGTATCCACGTGGATTGCTATATTTTCTTTTAAGGACAAATTCAAAAATTCTTTCAGGTGGACAATCGACAATCCAACTATCCGAGTCAGATAAAATCACTTTCGCATAGGTTGCTTCAGGTTCAATGATCGTTTCTTTTTTCGTTGTCAGCGACTTTTCTTGCTCTGGCACTTTTTTGTTATCGGTAGAAATGACCCCATCCATTCCTGCCAGGCATGCAGCTGCCATGTGTTTGCACAAAATACTGTCCATGACCGGACACGAACAACTGGCTGAGGGATTTCCTTTCGTCGCAGAAAAATTGACTATATAAAAATCATCGACAGATTCACTTGGCACTTGCGCAGCAAGGCCTTCATTTGTAACTAACAAATGAATGTCATCCTTAAATTTATTGTACATACGACTGCCCTTTGCTTTAGTCGCCGGTGTGAGCCCTTTCCAAAATAATTCAAAGGGAAAATTTGCAATCAATTTCTTTTTTGACATGGCGCAAAACTCAACATGTATAGCTATTCAAAACAAACTTTCATGTTATTCTTATAAACACATGAAATGAAAGACCCAAACCGGCTATTTCATAAGTTGAATAAACCCATGCATGTATGAAATTAAAAATTTCCACTATTGGCGAAATATACCGAGAACGTTTTTTGCTCGAAATAGTCAAAATCCAACCTATTCAACCCATTTTTCACTTTGCATCCATTTTTTTATCCTATTTATGGTTGCACAATTTTAGTTGCATGGCGGAGTGAGTTGTCCAATCAAGTTCCAATTCTAAAAAAAATAAATTACTACTCCAACAGATTTCAAAAGTAGATCCAAATTTTTTAAAACTCATCCGATAGCCATCGGAGCTGCGCTTTCCGTTTCGCACCAAGTGGCGAAAAACAGCGTAATAAAAAAATGTGACACCGGATTGATCCGATGTCACATTTATAAACTGGTCTTTATTTCTTCTTGAAAATGGTGATGCCAAGAATGACAAAAACCGCCATCAACGCCAGAAAAATAAAGAAGATAATTTTAGCGATAGACGCTGCTCCTGCAGAAATACCTGTAAAACCAAATAGCGCGGCTATGATCGCTATGACCAAAAATATGACTGACCATCTTAGCATAAAATATTGGATTTAAGTGATTAGTATTTTCTAGTAATCAAGCGTTTTGCAACACATTATCGCGCAAAGATTTGACATGATCATGATCAGATTTGATCCACACCTGCTGGCTTCTGATCATCGTCTGTTGGGCAGCACTTAATTCCTCAATATCATCTTTCAGAACATCGTTGTATGTGTGCACAGCCTGATCCTCTCCGAACTCGCAGGAATTCAAAATGACTTTCCTGTCTTTGCTCGTGAGCGCTGATTTGACATCCATCCATACCCGAAAGAATTTGCCGCTGTTTTTCGTGCCTTCTGTTGGTGTACCACCAAGGCGTGTAATTTCATCCACCAATTCTGCTTTACATTTCTGACTGGTCTGAATGAATTGTGTAAACAACGATTTCAAATCATGTTCCTCTGTTTCGTTGGATGCTGTTTCATATCCTTCCATTCTGTCGTTGTTGATTTGAACGAGCGTGTTCAATACGTCAATTTGTTTTTCGTTTTCCATGTGATTTATTTTATAATTGTTATTGATTAATTCGCTGTGATTATCAATGAGCCCTTGGCGCCTGTTGGTGGCTTAGTCCCCACAATCGCGGAAGCAACCAATTGAATGAAATTCACCATCCGGCTGCCTTCAGCATCCCAGTAATATGCATTTGTCGGGGAAACTTTAATGATAGAAATATTCGGATCGTCTTGCCCACCCGGAAACCAGGCCTTCACAAGTGGTGACCACAACTCCTCCGTTTTTGCCCTGTCTATGATCACTTTCGCTACTCCATTCACCACCAGATAACTCTGCTTTCCCGGATGTGCGAAATACAGTTGCACATGTTGGTCGTGCTTGATCTGTGCATTCTTTTCGCTATCGGCTTGACTGAAAAACCAAAGATTCCCTTGGTCACATACTTTTTGTGCGGTCATAGGTCTGCATGTTGTTTCGTCCGGTGACGTAATATTTGTGCAAAAGAGACACATGCCAATTTCTTTCACCATGTGATGCAGTTTGACTATTGCCTCTTTGTCCATCAGATTTTTAATATCGCTCATACAATGTTGTTTTAGAATAATACAAATGTGAGCGCCATGAGTGCACACATTGATTACAACCTTCGATGAACGATTTACATAATTTTCAGAATTGTCAAAGCTTTATTTCGATTAAAATCGGTGCAGACTTTTACTACTTTATAAAATGTTGTCTCGGAAAAGGCCTTTGGATCGTGTGGATAGGCAACCATGAAGACACGAAAGAATAGCTCACAAAAATCGTCGATGAATTTCATTTTGGTCGAGACTCCAAGGCATTAAAACGGATGTTGAATATTTCTTTCGTGATATTTACAAGAATTTCATTATTCGTGAGTTCAATTTGAAGCTCACACGCATGACCTGATTTGCCCGTTGACAAGGACATTACAAGTGGAGTGTTACTCTTGTTAAAAGTCAAGATGAATCTTTCAGTATTCAGAAAACTATTGATTCAACGATACAGCGATCGATCAGCTACTTCAATTGATCAGCCAACCAATCAAGGTCACGGGTATACTCACCACCCATTCTGATTATCCATGGATCGAATCTTTTGCGTAAATCCAAATACATCGGTCCTTGTGACTCTTTGATTAATTCGATCTTGACAAGGTCATACTTCAAAGCTATCCGAACTTGCTCCCAATAGTTAAACACCATCACAACCGACCTTTCTAAATCAGCGTTCGTATCAATCCGTTTGAGCAACTCTTCGGCTGACATTTGATCCCTTTGTCTTTTAATCTCTCTTGTGAAATCCCGTGCGGCCAGCAAACTCGTAGATTCCCAACTCTTCATCAAATCCATCGTTCTTACCCGTTTTTCAAATTCAGTGCGTTCCTTCAATATTGCGGAACTCTCAAGTGACATCCATATATTCAAATATGTAGGCATTACAACACCAAGACCACCCAATATGATAAAGGCCGTTTTGAGAATCTCCAACGATTTTACTTCGTCAGGTTCTTGCATAACAATGTGAATAACAACACCTGCGCCGCCCAATAGCCACAGTATAACAATTGTCAGGAATAATTTCCATTTTAATCTCATCGCAATTTTTTTTCAAACATATAAAAAAAGACATTCAAAATGTATGTGTAGCAGCAATTAACACTCGAGTTTAATTCATTCTGCGGTCAAATGTATGTCGATGGTGTACTTTACGCATTTTTGAGAATTTCCGCCGATCATCACATTTTTCAAATTAAAAGAACGCGCAACCAATTTTTTTCTACATTCGCCTCACTAAATATCACGAACAACATTTAGCTAAACTTTCGACTCATAACAAAACATTCGATTTAGAACTTTACTGGATTGCAATCGCGAGCCTTCTCATACACACAGCACGCTAGTATTAATCACTTAATTGAAACTTCATGTCACAACAAAATCCTGTGCCTGCATTTGATGTAGTAAACAACGTCATCAGAAAATTAATTGAACAAGATCAGATCGACGATGCCCTGACTCTGATGACTGAAAAATATTCGCCTATCTCGACCCGTTTGGCTAATATGGTCACGCAGAACAAGGCGAATTTGCGAAGCCTCGAAAATGATGAAACAATTAGCGTCATCAGTGCGGGAGATGCCAAAGTGGAACGCGCCAGAATTAGACAAGCCATCCTGACGATCAATGCACGCGTCCCTGAAGAATTGGCTACAAAAAGGTTATTGACAAATAACCGAAGTATGTACACTTCTTCCGATGAAGAAAGCCTTGAAAAGATCATCGGCAGTGTCAACAATCTCGTCAAAATCAACTGGCTCGAAAAAGGAATCAAGATGTCAAAAAGTGTATGCCAGGTGGTACGCGCTGATAATAACAAAGGCACCGGATTCATTCTCCCGGGGGGATATATGATGACGAATTTTCACGTGCTTCCAACACGGGAAAAAGTGAAGGCTGCTAAAATTATTTTCGATTATGAAGAAGATATGCTTGGCACATTGCGCACTACTTCCGAATTTCTCCTTGATGAAACACATGCTTATTTCAGTCCGCTTCAAGAGTTTGATTACACCATAGTGAAGATCAAAGACAATCCTGCGCATCCATTGTCAACCTGGGGCTCACTGGAGATTGAAAAATTCCTGGAACCTCAAAAAGGAACACCAGTGAGTATCATTCAACATCCACTGGGACAGACAAAACAAATCGCTCTGACAGCCAACAACATTATCAATGTAGATGGTAAAAAGCTATTTTATGAAACAGATACCGAACGAGGATCCAGCGGTTCACCTGTATTTAACATGGACTGGAAAGTGATCGCTTTACACCATGCAGGTAAAACAGAGGACGACGGTGGACTTGTCGTCAATAGTGCTACGAATGAGAAGCGCGGTGCCAACGAAGGAATACTTCTTAAACACATACTGGAAGACATCGCAAAAAAAAATCAGGAGCAATCAGATGAATCGAAAAAAATCTGGCTCGAATAAAAACAACGAATCGCATATTGAAACAACAACTTCTAACCACAATCAACATTTCACATGACCCCAACCGATTTTCTCACGAAGGCGCGCGCTACCATCAGTGCAGATCCTCAAAGCAGACTTAGTCCAAAAGTAAAACAAGCCATTGCCGACCCACAATGTATCATTGATATCCATGCACATATTTTCGATCGAAAATGTCTAAGTGTTGGATATGTCCTTTTGCGCATGCTCAAAAGCGGCATCAAAGACGCATTGGGAATTGAATCATTAGAGGAAGATGGATTATTGGCGAAATCCGAAAAAGAAGTGTATGACCTGATCAAAACAGAAGAACGTAGCACGGAAGCCGATTGGGAAAAACTGGAAACGGAACTTGAAGATGCTGCCGAACTTACCGAGCAGGTAGAACTATTCGGTCTGGATATCAGGGCGGCGTTGCGCGTGTTGAAACAAGGCAGCATGGGTAAAGTACTCGATCATTACCTGGAGAACTTCGCGGTGAACAAATTAGATGCTTATGCCGGAAGACCATTCGTGAATTCCATATTGATGATGGATCTGGCCACAGGTTGGGATATGCATCCCGATAAATCGCTCAGCATGCAAATAGATGAGATCAAAGAGATATCAAAAAATCGAGCAGTTTTGCCATATCTCTCTGTTGATCCTCGCCGGGCCGAGCTCAGTGATCCAAACGAAAATCTATATTCACTTTTTCTGAAAGCTTTCAGTGATCCGGCTACTTCCTATTTCGGTGTGAAGTGTTATCCGTCGCTTGGCTATTTCCCATCTGATACACGACTTGATCCGATCTTTCAAATTTGTGAAGAAAAAAACATTCCTATTTTATCTCATTGCGGTGGTGAAACCGTTTCTACTTTCGATAAAGTTATCAAGATTCGGAATGCACAAGGTGATTCTGATTTTCATATTCCAGGAAGTAACAGGGAAGAAAGATGTCGCAATTTAAATGATCCGGAAGCCTGGATTCCGGTGCTGAATAAATACAAACGACTGAAACTTAACCTCGCGCATTTCGGTGGTGATGATTTCTGGAAAAATCATGGTCAGACCAATCATCAGAATGTACGAGTGAAAAAAATTATTGAAATGATGAAAAATCCGGAGTGGAATGTGTACACCGATTTTTCATTTAATGTGGTGGAGCGAGATCTTTTCAAAACCTTTAAAGAAGAGTTGGATACTCAACCCGACCTTCAACTGAAAATCATGTTCGGAACCGATTATTGGGTGGTACTGCCCATGGGTGAACTGAAGCCAATGCAGCAAGAATTTCTGACCTATATGGGAGAGCATTGCGACCGTCTGTTAAACAAAGCTCCATTACAATACATGCTTTCCATACCTCCAACCATTTAAAATTCCATTGCCATGAGTGAAGTAAAAAAATATCTGAATAGTCTTGAAATAGCTGAACCTCTCACCACCAACCGATTCGATCAACGCAATATTTTCTACGAAGGATTGGAAGCGACGACGGATGAAGATCAGGCCGCCATCAATTATAAAAGTGTGCAATCCTTTGTGGCCGGGCTCAGCGCTGAACGGCAGGAAGATGTACTCAACTCTTTGTTGCTCGCACAACGAGCGGCCACCAAAGCTTATCCCGATGAAAATGATATGATGCTGTGGTACAAAAAATATTTCGAGGTTTTGTCAATGGTTGGATGGGTATTCGAAAACAAAGGATTTCAGACTTTCAATACCAAAAACAATTCCTTTGAAATCGACAAGGTATTGATCGAAATATTAAGCACGGCGTTGACCGGTAATCAGGTTGCACTTATTCTGAAATCATTTGAAGCTTTGAAATCATTAGGGGACGATGATAAGCGCTTTCAGGCATTTGAACGCAACACACATTCACTGACCCGCGGTAATTTTCAGTTAGGTCTTGCGTCCGAAGAGAATGGTACGTTGAGCATGTCATCCTTTGCATTTGTTCTGACCACAAAAAAGATTATGACTAAGATTTTGTTTTTCAGATCCGAAAAGGACGCTACACAACTGGATTACTGCGACATCAAAGCAACCCTGATCAATAGTAAGTATGCAGATGCAAGAGAAGAAATACGTGCAAAACTGGGTGATACCAGGGCTTATGTTGCCGATCTGGAGATCTAGTTGAGTAGAGTGTTTAATGCAGGACGCAGCTTGTTCATCATCCCACAACACAAATTATTCAATAAATAAATCTAGAAAAGAATGGTGCTTGAAGATATAAAAACGTTGGTACTACAAGACATGCTTGAAGACGCAATCAAACTTTTGGTAAGCACCTCGAAAGGTTATTCGACGGGATTAATGACCAAAGCGGAGGTCTTGTTATCAGAGTACAGGCGGCTCGATGATGATAAATCACTTGGTATTGACGTTGCTGACGACATGAAAAAGTTGAAGAAGTCGGTCTTGAACATGTTGGTCATCCTGGGGTCTTATACTCCGAATGGTCAGATTGTTACTTTATCCACGAACAAAATTCTCAATCCGAATAGTTATCCATTCATTGATCGGAAAAAATTCCGTGAAATGCTGAAAAACTTATTGGCAACAGACGGAGGCAAACTCGTTTTTGTCAAGGGAGAAAAGAAATCCGGCATGTCCTATCTGGAAAATTATTTGAATCATCTAAGCATTCTGAGTGATCTATTTTCTGTTGCAAGAATCAATGTTGCTGAAAAACTGGATGATCCGAATCCGAACAAAGCTGTCAATTTGGCGAGGTTGATTGCTGATGGTCTGAATATGCCGTTCAATTATATCACTACCGATACAGATCATTTGAAATTTTCAGCTTTCACGACAAAACTGAAGGATACTTTTACTTCGGAGGATAAAATCCCTATCGTATACATACACGATTTTCATCGAATGCAGGTGATGCCGGATGTCAACAAGTTGATTCTATTAATCGCGGATGCCTTCCGCCAGAGATTTCCGAAGGCCATTTTCATCATCGGTGGCATGGACTACAGCGCACTTGAGAACTGGCATACAGATCTCAAATTAAGTTCACACATTTATGAAATTGAGCCAATGGAAGTTGAACATGTGCAGGAATGTCTGCATGAAATATTCGATAAATACCAAACTAAAATTGATGTTATCCTCAATGGCATCTCCAGAGAAGATTACATTGAAGGCATGACCGCAAAATTAATTTCGAAACACCCAATCGATGTAGCCGCCGTCGGCCAGGGCATTAAAGATCATCTATACCTACTTCAACAACCTTGATTGACCATGCAATCTTCCTACAATTTCGACAAACTCTTCAGTCCAGCCAAAGAAGAAAAATCGTTCACAAAAGATTCTTTCCTCAAGGCTGCTCTAATGTTTGATTTTAATACAGATCAGGACTTCAACGAATGCGATCGTGAAGAGATTCAATCGCTAACGGAAGCATCGAAGCAAAAAATGAATGGCAAGTATTTTCTACCGGACGAAACACGCATTAAGATTCTCCACGAAGTAATCAGCTTGGAAAAAATACCATTTCTGATCGAAAAATTCAATGTGCGGAGTGAATACTCCGACATGATGCTAAGAGTTATCCGTGATGAAAAAACAGATTTCTTCGACCTTTCAGACAGTGAATTGTATTATTTACTTAAAATGGCTTCTCTTTTCCCCGGGAAGTTGGATGACGAACCTATCAAGTATGAATTACGAAGACGATATCACTTTGTTCCCTTTCAACAAATCACCAAAAATTTTGCAGGCAGAAACAAAGAGCTCGATTTTGTCAATGAATACATTGATTGGCTTCCGAAAAAAGGGTTTATAAATAAGACCAGCGCCTTCTTCCGGAACACTATCAACTGGCATGATAAACTTCCATTAGTCATTCAGGGCATTGGCGGTATCGGTAAATCCACCTTGATTTCAAAAATCATTCTGGACAACAACAATTCAAAAAATGGCGAATCACTTCCATTCATTTATATCGACTTCGACTTACCCGGATTTTCTCTTTCTGAACCCATGAGCGTCTTGTTGGAGGGCCTTCGTCAATTGAGTTATCAGTATCCTCAACATCGCGAGATATTCAACCAAATCTGTGACCACATTTCTACGATGATCTATGCAAAATCACAAGAACAAAGTAAGCTGGTCAACTTCTCTTCCAAATCACAACGGGTATTTGTTTATCGATCTAT
>JANOVT010000312.1:0-4537 GCA_031417525.1 Flavobacteriales bacterium
ATTACAAGGCAACAGGACGAAAAATGCCGTTGACAAAACCAGTAACACGACCACGTCTGACAACTAAAAGCAAAAGGGTTATTGCTTAAATAAAACTGAATTGCAAAGCCCGAAAAGAAGCACTGGGCATAACAGCACATTTGCAATAGACGGGGTTTTGTGTTCCAAAGACAGTTTTGTGGTTAACCAAACATTAGTTTTTCAAATCAAGTTTTGTGGTAAAAGTCCCGCCCTTCGGGTAGCTGCAAACCGTTAGTCAGAAGAGTAGGACGACCTACATACCAACCATTGATCTCTTAATATGACCGGCTTAGGGGCACTGGCAAAAAGCTAGCTAAAAATGTAATTTTATGTAAAATAAGGCCTATATTTGCATAATAGTTGCAAAAAAAAGATATATTATGCTAATTCAATTTTCGGTGCGAAACTTTAGAACCTTTAAAGAAAAGGCAGTATTAAGCCTTATCGCATCAAATTACGACAAAGAAACCAGGGAGAAGGAAAACATCTCTGAAAATACTATTTATAATCTAAGACTTCTTAAAAGTGCAGTAATCTATGGGCCAAATGCTAGCGGAAAAAGCAAGTTTATTGAGGCACTTATGTTTATGAAACGCTTTGCCATTGGCTCGTCAAAAGAGAGTCAAAAGGGTGATGAAATTTCGGTTGAACCGTTTAAACTAAATCTCGAAAGCGAAAAAGAACCAAGTGAATTTGAAGTTATTTTCATCTTCAAAAATGTTATGTACCGCTATGGTTTCGAGGTAAACAAGAATCGTGTTGTTTCAGAATGGTTATTTCATAAACCTAAGACAAAAGAAGTAGAACTATTTTATAGAGACCTGCAAAATTTCAAGGTCCATCCGAGAGATTTTCAAAAGGGTGCAATTGGTGCAAAAGAAGGATTAGTTAGAGACAACTCTTTACTCCTTTCATTGGCTGCACAACTTAATGATTCAACAGCCAATAATGTAATTGAATGGTTCAAAAATCTGAAAACTATTTCTGGACTAAAGGAAGAAGGGTATCAAGGCTATACTATGGGAAGAACTCAAGATCCTAACCACAAACGGAATATTCTTGAATTATTAAAAGCAGCTGACTTGGGAATTCAGGACATCAAACTTGAAATGTTAGATATTGATAAACTCCCAAAAGATATGCCTAAGGAGCTTAAAGAAATGATTCTAAAATCATCGAAAGAAGAAAAGGCTGAATTTGTTTCCGATATTATAACATCTCACAAAAAATTTGATAACTCAAAGAAACACATTGGGAATATTAACTTTTCTTTAGACGATGATGAATCATTTGGGACAAAAAAATTCTTTGCTTTAACAGGACCTGTTTTAAATGCTCTTGAAAACGGTTATACTTTAGTGGTTGACGAGCTAGATTCAAAACTACACCCAAACTTGGTTTGTAAAATTGTCTCTTTATTTAATTCGAAAAAACTTAATCCTAAAAATGCCCAACTTATCTTCAATACTCACGACACTAACTTGTTGAGTTCTGGTTTGTTCAGAAAAGATCAAGTTTGGTTTACTGAGAAGGACAAATATGGAGAAGCGAAGCTATATTCATTAGCTGACTTCAAATCAGATGCAGTTAGAAAACATGAAGCTTTTGAAGACAATTATATCAGAGGAAAATATGGTGCGGTGCCTTATCTTGGATTTTTCGACAATTTAATTCAGAAAAATTTATTGTCGGGAAATGAAAAATAAAAGGGAAGAGCAAATTGCATCCAAGAAAGCTCATAAGGAATCTCTAAAGGTAAAAAGACGATCTGAACCTTTATTAGTAAGAGGTGAGGCTACTAAAAGTGCCAAGCCAACTATTTTAATTGTATGCGAAGGCGAAAACACCGAACCTTCCTATTTTAGACAATTTAAATTATCTACTGCGACAATTAAACCAGTTGGAGAAGGTTACAACACAATCTCATTAGTCAAAAGGGCAATTCATTTAGCCAAAGAAAATTCATATGACCAAGTTTGGTGTGTTTTTGATGCAGACCCAAAACCTGACAATCCCAATCAGACGAAGAACTTCAATGATGCTATTAATTTAGCTGATAAAAATGGTTTTGGAATAGCGTATTCAAATCAAGCGTTTGAATATTGGCTTATACTTCATCTTGACGACCATCAAGGTGGTGCAATGAATAGAAGTGATTATAATGATAAAATTAATCTGCTTTTGAAACCATTCGGACTGACTTACGAAGGAGAAAACAGTAAAATTGTAACAGACGAAATTTTTGAAGTACTTGATGGTATTGACGAGAAAACTAATAAGGAAAGAAAACGATTAGCAATTTTGAGAGCAGAGAAAATTTATAATCGTTTAGACCACAGTAACCCAGCAAAAGAAGAATCCTCAACCACAGTATTTAGACTGGTTGAAGAACTATTAAAGTATGTATAACGCGTGACCGACAAAAACGCCAGCCTATAACAGCGGTTTGGCGTTATGCGGGCATTCAAGTAAAATGGAGCGCGGGTTTCCAAATAAGCATTTGTCTTGCCGATAAATTCTTCTCCGAAGACCCGCACAACGCCAAGCCCGAAACCGTTAGTCAGAATTTTAAAAGACAACGACAATGAACAAAATAACGACAAGTTTGACCCTATTACTGCTGACCTCTTTGACGGTCTTTGGACAAGAAAAAAGTATTAGCAAAAAAATTGTTTCAATGACAGTTCAAAACTTCATTCAGACAAACTATCCGACAGCAAAACGATTGAAATATTACAAGGAGCAAGAAAACGATAAAACTTATATTGAATGCGAGTTTATACTGGACAAAGTTGAATACTCTTTAAAATTCCTTGCTGATAGTTTGGTTGAAACTGAAATTTCAATAGAGTTTAGCGACATATCGACAAATCAACAGCAAAGCATAAAAGCAAGTCTTGACAGCCTGTTTTCCAAGTATAAAATTTTGGAAAGTCAAGAAGTAAATCCAAATACAAACCCACTTTACGAAATAAATATTAAAACAAAATCGGGCAATTACTTTGAGTTGTTTTATGACAAATCGGGACTATTGGTAAAGAAAACGGAAATATTCATCAAACCAATTCCATCTCAATTCTAATGAGAAAAACAGCACTCAATATTGGTTTGATATTGGTTTGCAATATTGCCTTTACTCAAAATTTAACTTTTTACGGTTTACTTCCCGCCTTTAATCAAACAGGCAGAATAAGTAAAAAAGTTAATTACAATCTTTTCATTTCAACTACCATTGACGCTTTTGATAAGAAAATAAATAGCGTTGAATATCCTGCGACCGACTTGCAATTTTATCTTCAGCCAAGCATTATCTATGTCCATTCGCAAAACTTAAACTTTGCAGGCAGTTATACATATCAACGCAACAACCCTTTCAACGGAAATTTTGTAAATGAACACAGGCTTTGGCAACAAGCAATTTTTTCTCTTCCCGTTTCTAGTGGCAGACTTACAAACCGATTTCGGTTTGAAGAACGATTTATTGAAAATAAAGTAACGGGAGAATATCCATTTTCAACCCGTGTAAGATACCAATTAGGATTTAATATTCCTTTGCAGGGGCGGACCTTGGACAAGCACGAATTTTATTTCAATACTTATAACGAATTTTATTTCAGTCTAACAGGAGCAAAAAATGCAACATTTAGCGAAAATTGGACTTATGCAGGTTGTGGTTATGATTTGGGGAAAATGGGAAGACTTGAATTAGGTTATTTATTTCAAGTTGCAGTAAGAAACCATCAACAAGATTTGAGATTTTTTAATCTTATACAAGTTATGTGGGTTACTAATTTTAATTTCCACAAGGCTAAAAAGGATGAACCACAAACAAAATGAAATAAGAACTACCTCTAACAGCACCTACAAGAAATTGGCGGTTCAGTGGTTCAATGAAGCTTTGTGCTTCGTATCAAAGTTCAGTGGTGGCAGACAGTTTCGTGCTTCGAAATCGCCAACTTCTTGTAGCTGCAAAACGTTTTGCCCGTGGTCGGGTGCTATCACCGTGCCACAACTAACTTTAATCTTTAGCTCACCCACGGTAGCATGGTTTCTGAATCATCATCGCAATTCCGCGCCAACTCATGTGATGCTCGATCTTAATTTTTCTGTGGCGCGGTTTATTTTTTCTATATCATAACCCCCGGGTTGAAACCCGGGCTATTGATGTTGCACCCCTTTGGGGTTTCAAACCATTTGTTTTTACAGGCCTTCAATGTTTGCCTTGGTCGGTGTTATCACCGTACCACGACTAAGGTGGTAGACAAAGGGTTTCGCGATGAGTGGCACGAATAACCTTTACTATTTTTTTTAAATGTCGATTATCGATACTGCCCACTGCAGTCTGCCTACTGCCTACTTTTATCGTACCACAACTAACTATAATCTTCAGCTCACTCACGGTAGCATGGTTTCTGAATCATCATTCGCCATTCCGCGCCAACTCATGTGAGGTTCGATCTTAATTTTTCTGTGGCGCGGTTTGTTTTTTCTTTATCATAAACCCCGGGTTGAAACC
>JANOVT010000313.1:0-1581 GCA_031417525.1 Flavobacteriales bacterium
CCAATCCTGAATACCTGGAGGGACAACATATCCGGGATCATCAAATTGTTCAATATGTTGACTGATCATTTGGTCATTGACAAACCACGTGCGACAATACTTTTTAGCATAGTCGATGTCTGCAATATTTGAAACCGGCCCATACGACCAGCGATCCTCTTGTGCTTCAAAAACACCGCAGACTGTTAGTGTATCTTCATCGGTAACTCCGCCGGCCCAAAAAGAAGAGCAATACACAGTCGATACATCGCTGCTGGACGGAATCGAAAATGTCGCTAGCTGATTTTGAGTGTCCTGAAAAAAATTACCCCTGCAACTTATTTCAGTTGCAATATTCCCTGATTTGAAAATTTGATGATCGAATCCATCTTCGACCACAAAGAAACCATTCGTTATACCGTCATATTCCTCATTTCTATGAGAAGAAGTAACTCTTTCACCTGCCGCATAAAGATGATTGTTTTGTATAAACATTGGAGCTGAGTGCTCAGAATTTGCAAAAAGCCCAAAAACAGTTTCTACAATAGGTGTTGATTCCTTGTCGTCAACAAGCAATCTTGATACATGTCCAGACTGTCCTAGAAAGTAATTTTTACCTTGAAATTTTTCGAATGAGTTTACTTTGACAGGACAATTAAAGTCAACCATAGTCGCCACTGATTCAGTAACGGACAACAGTCCCTTTTGAATTCCATTTTCTGAAAATTCTCCACAGGCAAACAATTCGCCATCGGTCAGGCTCAAGCGTTGAATATTCACTATTTGCGACGTGATCGCAATGACTGTCCATTCGGCACCATCGTAGTATGCAATGACATCGTCAGATTGAGTATAACCAGATGCAAATAATTTTCCATTAAAAACTTGCAAATCATGAATTCCCATAAAGATGGTTTGAGGCACTTGCACCCAGGAAGAACCGTCAAAATACGAGAGCGCTTCCTCCCCATAACCTGCAGCATACAGCACCCCATTCATTAATTCCAAATCATAAACACGGTTATCAAATTCTCCTCCTATTTGAAGCCAATTAGCGCCATCAAACGACTTCACATAATCGTAAAATCCTGATCGACCAGCGAGATACAACAAATCATCTGTTCCTTTCAATGCGGTTACGTATGCGGAAGCAGTGTTTCCAAAACCACCTGCCAGATCAGACGCATTTTGTCCATTCCAGGCAATCAAATTATTAAATGGTTGATCATTAAACGTTGTGAATTTTCCACCAACAATTAACTGGGACTGCCACTCTGCGAAGGCATACACATCGCCATTTATTGGATGAAAAGGAAAAGAATCGGCTTCATCCAACACAGGAATTAAGTGCTGTGCAAGTGCGGAAAAAGACATAAGTACCAGCGATATGATCAGGGATAATTTCTGCATAACAAAAAAGGTTTTGGCTAAAGTATGTTACTCGTCACTCGCCTTTGGTTCAAATCAATCTATTACTTACCTATCCAACAACAAAAAAGCCCCATCTTTCGATGAGGCTTTTCAATATCTATAGGAAAATTATTTCTTTTCCGGAGTAGTTACCATCGCAACTGTTTTGTTTTTTCCTTTTTTCTTATCAGC
>JANOVT010000314.1:0-3486 GCA_031417525.1 Flavobacteriales bacterium
TAAAATAAGCCGATGTTGATTTCGCCGAATACTTCGTCAAATATCAGTTCCATAGCTATGGCTATGCAACTTCAATTTTCCTCGTCTTCGACGAAATCAACTATCGCGATTCATAAAACAGGTTATTAGAAGTGCCCTTAATTACATGTGAAGACACTTTTTTCACTTCGTGAAGCGTGCGAAGAGGTTGACTCACATTCACCACCTTTGCACCGCAATTTTCTATGAATTTCAGACAACGAATTACACGATATCTCATCGGCCTGGGCATTGGCTCATTGGTAGTATTCATGATGTTTCCTGACCATGATTGGCTTGGGTGGACGCCGGAAAAAAAAGTGATGGAACAAATCCGCGAAGTTCAATTTGATATCAGCTCACAATCCAATTGTCAGATGCAGTGCCTCAATATCAATCTTGAACAGATTCAACTGGCAAGAAAAGATGGCCATGTCGATTTTGATAAAAGTCAGGTGAAACAAAATCCCCGATTGTATCATGTCAATTATGGCAATGTGAATCTGCAAATAGCCATGAACGATACATTAGCTGTTTTGAAAGACATTTCAGTTGTTGGTCAAACCTGCAACTGCCCCTGACATTTTACTTCTTCACGTCATTTTCACATGAAAGAAAAAATAAAAGAGCTTGCGAAAAAACATCTTGGCAGCATCATCGAGATGCGTCGCCACTTGCATGCAAATCCTGAACTATCGTATCACGAATTCAAAACAGCCGAATTCGTCGAGTCGAAACTAAAAGAGTTCGGAATCTCTTGTCAGACGGGCATTGCAGGAACAGGCATCGTTGCATTCATTGAAGGAAAAAATCCTGAGTCCCGATTAATTGCGTTGCGTGCTGATATGGATGCATTGCCCATCTACGAAGACAACGATGTGCCGTACAAAAGCAAAAACGTAGGAGTGATGCATGCATGTGGACATGATGTGCACACGAGTTCATTGCTGGGTGCTGCGCTCATTCTGAATGAAACAAAAACAGAATGGGAAGGAAAGGTGCAGTTCATTTTTCAACCCGCAGAAGAAGTTCTTCCGGGAGGTGCATCGCTGATGATCAAAGAAGGAATTTTTTCGAAACAAAAACCGGATTCTATTTTTGGACAACATGTATTTCCGGAGTTAGCTGCGGGCAAAGTCGGCTTCCGTCCCGGAGCTTACATGGCAAGTACAGATGAAATTTATGTCACTGTAAAAGGCAAGGGTGGACACGGAGCCAAACCGGACAGAAACATCGATCCTGTATTGATTACTTCACATCTCATCATTGCATTGCAACAAGTAGTGAGTCGATGGGCGAATCCTGCAACACCTTCTGTGTTATCATTCGGAAAAGTGATTGCCAATGGGGCAACGAATATTATTCCCAACGAAGTAAAGCTCGAAGGCACATTCCGCACCTTTGATGAAGCCTGGAGAAAAGAAGCTCATGTTCGAATGAAAGAACTTGCAAAACATCTTGCAAAAAGTATGGGCGGAGAAGTTGATTTCAGAATTGAAGTTGGGTATCCGGTTTTGAAGAATGACGAAACACTCACGGCACAATCAAAATCATTGGCCATAGAATACCTCGGTGAAGAAAATGTTGAAGACCTTCAGCCGCGCATGACGGCGGAAGATTTTGCGTACTATAGTCAACATATGCCGGCTTGTTTCTATCGACTGGGCACAGCATCACCAAAAGATGATTCGAAAAGTTTTGCAGTACACAATTCAAGATTCGACATTGATGAAAACGCGTTGGAAGTTGGGATGGGGTTGATGGCGTGGCTGGCGGTTTCAAAGTAATATCGAAAGCACTCTCCATCGCCGTCGGACCTTCCTCATATTATAAAACAACAAGCCACCACCCAAAGGCAGCGACTCATTGTTTGTTCCAATGGTTATTGGTTAAGATACTGATAGAAAGCAAAGCGCTTCAGGCACATTTCATAAGTTTCAAGAAAAAACATACTTACCAAAAAAACGAGTGTAAAGTGAAATGTCCATTATTCATTATTGATTTACGCTAACCTTCTACCAACATTTTTTTCATCATCATCGTATCGTTGATTTTGAATTCAATAAAGTACAATCCATTTTGAAGAAGCTCGGAGAAACGAATTTCCGTGTCCAAAGTGCCTTCAGTAGGATAACGGTTTGTGAAAACTTCCCGGCCAATTCCATCTAAAATTCGAACATTCACTACTTCAGATGGGACGTCTGCAAGAAATAATCTGACATGTCTTCCATCATTTGGATTTGGAAAAACGGATGCGTCAAGAGCATCAGAAAAAATCTTCTGATCACTATCTTCCAATTGAGAATCAGGAAGCATGATGCTGGCGCAGGCGTTTTGAATGGACACGACCTGGGGTGGTCCGAAAATTCCAATGCCATACGAATAATTCGGTCGTATTCTCACACTACAAAATCCTACTCCCACTGTTGTTGGCAACACTCCAAGATTTAAATAGGTGCTTGAAGAATTGAAAAGCACCGGAGGTGGTGCAACTGTGCCGTTGCTACAGGCAGTTACGTTCGTGAATTCAAAAGTATAGCTGACTGCCGCGCATGCCGCGGTATTTCCGGGCACCGGTCTTCCGATCAAATAACTTGCATGAGACAAAATGACGGGACAGCGTTGTTGCAGCTTCACTTCAATCAAAGGCTGATCTGCGATTTTCACTGATGAGCAATTTGTGGTCGTATGTGATCCTGCAATCAGAACAACTCCGCTTGCAAGTGTATATCTGACATCCACCTGCACGTTATAAATTCCCCCATGTCTTAGGGCAAGCGTAGGATTCGATAATGAGATAAGTCCATTTGTATAATATATAGAAGTAGTTCCGGAAGCGCCACCGCCTACACCAGTAAAATGAAAATCATAAGTGACGCCCTGCGTGGGTGATCCCCGGTAAACAGCCTTATAGAGTCCACAAAGTGAAAAGCCATTCACCGGTATCGCGTAAGCACAACCGCTGCGCAATAAATTCTGAATACACAAATTAAAGCTCCCTCCAACTGAGCCGCTTTCTGCGCCAACAGAAATATAATACGTTGTTAGAGGCGTTAGATTTTGTACCACCAGTTCTTCCGCATCACCCAGACCAGAATTCAAATTTACGAAAGCAACGAGCGTATAATTAGAAGTCATTGTCGAATATGAATAGAGCTCAATGACATCATCCATAGTCGTGCTTTGCATTAAAATTCGCACAGCGGTGGATTGTGAAATAAACTTATACCATCTATCCGGTCCGGAAAACGTGGTTGATTCCACTGAATTTGTGGCTGCCGAATTGTCTCCTGTGAGAGGATAACAATTGGGATAAGCCATGTTGGGACTATAATTCACCATGATGGCATTTGTGGGAGAATCATTGGCCTGTGCTTTCATGACAAATAGCACAAATACAAATAATGGAATGAAGATTCTAACTGAGCAAACCTTTGGTCCTATTGTTACAGTACAAGAAGTAGAGGA
>JANOVT010000315.1:0-21367 GCA_031417525.1 Flavobacteriales bacterium
CTGCGGATTCCTCGGAATGTTGCACATGGAAATTATCCAGGAACGTCTGGAGCGCGAATTCAATATGACGGTAATTACTACGGTACCCAACGTGAGTTACATCGCACACACAACGAAGGGTGATGTATTCGAAATTCATAATCCAAGCGAATTGCCGGATGCGAACAGACTTGAATTTGTAGAAGAACCATATATCAAAGCACAAATCATCACCAAGTCGGAATACACCGGAGCGGTGATGACGCTGTGTATTGAAAAAAGAGGCATGTTGAAGAACCAACATTATCTGACAGCAGATCGCGTTGAGCTTACATTTGAAATGCCTCTTGCTGAAATTGTATTTGATTTTTATGATCGCTTAAAAACGATCTCCAAAGGATATGCGTCGTTCGATTATCATCCAGTTGGCTTCAAACAAAGTCATTTGGTGAAAACAGATATCCTTCTCAATGGTGAGCAGGTGGATGCATTGTCGGCGTTGATTCATCGCGATCACGCGTACGAACTTGGTAAAAAAATATGTATCAAATTAAAAGAATTGATCCCGAGACAACAATTTGAAATTGTCTTGCAGGCAGCCATAGGAGCGAAGATCATCGCACGTGAAACCATCAGTGCGTTGCGCAAAGACGTAACAGCAAAATGTTATGGCGGCGATATTTCCCGTAAACGAAAACTTCTCGAGAAACAGAAAGAAGGTAAAAAGCGGATGAGACAAGTAGGAAGTGTGGAAGTGCCGCAGGAAGCGTTTTTGGCGGTGCTGAAGCTGAATTCATAATTCGCTTCGCTCATTTCGTTTCTCGCCACATCGTGGCAAGCAGAATTGCGCCCCATGGGGGTAAACTAGAAGAAATATCAGAATTCGCAGAAAAAGATACACGATATAAAAGTGAAAGAGCCGTCATTTGACGGCTCTTTTATTTGTTATCATACTATTTCTGCTGAAATCCATTTTAGCAAGGAGGCACTCAAAAAACAACTCTGCGATTTCTGAAATTCCTTCTGCGCAATTCCGCGAGAAACGAAATGAGCGAAGCGCGAAGATTTATTCAGCCACAGGCGCGGCAGTCGTTTCGGTTTCCGGAGTAGAGCTCACATTCATGTCGCGCACACAAACATATTTGCCATCACGCTTCTGGAAGTAAGACATGTAGTGTCCTGTTTTGATGGTTTCATTTGCGGCATTCATTTTTGTCCATGAACCAATTTCTACTGCGGTGTTTCCTTCTGCAAAAAGATCCACCACTTTGTAAACGTTGTGTGTTCCTGTCGTGTCTTTTGCGATTCCCTCTTCAATTTGTTTTTGGATATTATTTCTTCCGCTAACGGGTTCGGTATTGCGACTGTAACTGATCGCGTCTTCTGAATAGTATGCTGCAACTGCTGCTGCATCTTTTGCTTTTTCTGCTGCCGCAAATGCATCTTCCAATTTTTGAATTTCGACTTTGAGTTTATCCATGTCGATCGGCTTGGGAGCTTCGACCGGTTTTTCACATGAAACAAAAAGAAGCGCAGCGATGCCGAAGAAGATTGTCAGGGTTGATTTCATAGTCATGATGTATTGATTTAGATTGAATAAAAGTTTTCGCAAACTACGTGCGATTTGATGCGAATAATTAAGGAAGGAGTTTCGAAAACGTCAATTTACAAACACCTAATCACGTTTTATCCGGAAGTATTTTATGTCACAACAATGGAGAATTTATAAAACAAAACACGAGCAACTTGATGAGTCCCCGGAGATCGTGTCTTTCATCGTTTTTGGATGATCTGCAATGGCTGGAAGATGTGTTTATCAAACACTCCCATCAAAACTGAAATGGCCCTACTGCATTTTCATGTTATCGTTTGTCAATATGTAAATTGGAATTGATGCATTGCGCAGAGCCTTGTTTCGATGATAGAAATTGCGATTCAAGTTCACCAATTAAACACTGAATATCCGTAGATCACCAGATTGCCTTTAGGGCACTTCCAATAACCTGTTTTATGAATCGCGATAGGTCATTTCATCGAAGAAGAGGAAAATCAGCCTGTCCCTACGGGAAAGTTGCATAGCCTAAGCTATGGAGCTGAGATTTGACGAAGTATTCGATGAAATGAACATCGTGTAACATTTCAAAAAGGCGTAAAAAAAAATTTTGGTCGATTCGTGAAAGAGGTGATTGAAAGTGCCCTCTTGGCCATAAGCGAACGAATCATGACGAAAACCAAACCCCTTGGTTGCTTCATATTCAGTAAATTAAAATGAAGTATTTATTTTGTACATCAGAAATTTTGTCTTCTTTAGCTGAACCTTAATTAAAAATATTGACGCTATAGTCTTTTCTGTGGTGGTCTGCATATTCTGAATGTGGAAACGATTTTCTGCAACTTTATTCCTTGAGTAAAGGACGTTGTGGTAAACCCAGTTCCATGATTGGTTTGTACGTTCCAATTTCTTAAGCTACGGAAGATTTTATTCTAACAATTTTCTGATTGAGGCGGATTGTTTGTTGCACCACTACCTCACGATCATGACTACTCCTTCAAAAGCAAATTTTTTCTTGTTGTTTCAATTTGATGAATGCGTCAGCATCACACTGTGTCATCAGCGCCGATCGACTACCACCATAGTGGGTCTCAGGAAATTCAAGGCGGTTCTGTCGTTTTTATTTCTGCTGCTTTTCACTCATGAACAAGCAATGAGTCAGTTTACGGATGTAACATCAGATGTCGGAATTAACATGGATGGAAACACCCCACTGTTTGGCAACGGCGTTAGTTTTTATGATTTTAATAAAGATGGATACGATGATCTTACGTTTTGTTCAAGAGACTTTGGTGTGCACACCTATATCAATTATGTGGATCACTTTGAAGAAATAGATCTGTTCGGTTATATAGATGGTGACTTGAAACAACCAACCTGGGTGGATGTTGATAATGATGGTGATGAAGATTTTTTTGTGACGCGCTTGTATGATGTTCCTTTGTTTTACAGGAATCTTGGAAACCTCACTTTCGTGAATGCGAATAGTGACTTTGTTTTTGCAAGCGAACACCCCATGAGCACCTGTTGCTCCTGGGGCGATTATGACAACGATTCATTTGTAGATGTTTTCATTTCAAATTATTTTCAATCTGGAAGTGTAACGAGTTGGCTGTTTCACAATAATGCAGGAATTAACTTTACGGATGTGTCTGTGGCGCTGGGAGTGAATAACGGAGTGAATCCTGCTTATCAATGCACATGGACGGACTATGATCTGGACATGGATGTGGATTTATTTGTGGTGAATGATAAACTGATTGGGAATCGTCTCTATCGGAATGATGGAGAAGGTATATTCAACAATATTGCTGACTCCACCGGATTTAGTGTTCTTGCCGATTGTATGGGGCTTTCGGTAGCCGATTACGATGCGGATGGTGATTTTGATTTTTACATCACCAATACAGAAGAAGGAAATTTTCTGCTCAGCAATGAGAATGGAATATTTACGAATCTGGCCGCTGTGGCAGGAGTGGCATGTTATAATCAAACATGGGGCTCTGTATTTGTCAACTACGATAACAAATTATATGAGGCTTTGTATGTCATGGTGGATCAGGGCATTGTAGGTCACCACAACCTTTTCTTTGCGCAGGCAGACGGGTGGTTTACTGAAACCAATATTTCACCGGGGACAACCGATAATGAGGCAAGTTTTTCTGTTGCGAAGGGAGACTTTAATAACGATGGGTTTTATGATCTGGTGGCTACGCATATCACCCCGGTGGCGGCCACCCTTTGGCAGAATAATGGCGGGGATACTCATTGGCTGAAAATAGATTTGGAGGGTACGGTGAGCAATCGGGATGGCATTGGTGCTACCATGAAATTATTTGCCAATGGCACATGCATCCTGAAACAAAAACTATGTGGTGAGAATTATATGAGTCAGGATTCAGGCAAAATCATTTTTGCGTTGAACGGTGCGTTGATGGCCGATTCTCTCGTTGTGATGTGGCCATCTGGCTGGGCCGATCGCTATTATGAAATTGAATGCGATCAGCATCTATATTTGGTTGAAGGCGGTTCGATGGCCGAGACGAATCAGACAATTGTGTGGATGATTTGTGAATCAGATAGTATTGAATTGGTTGCTCCTGAAGCGACGACTTATTCCTGGGACAATGGCGCTATTTCACGTGAAATAGTGGTGTCGCAGCCTGGCGAATATGTCGTTGCAATGACTAACTCCATGGGTATTGAATTCATTCAATTGTTTGTCGTTGAAGTTCTGCCCTTTGAATGGCCTTCCATTGTTGCCAATCATCCAATGTGTTATGATGAGCCCGGTGGAAGTATTGTTTTTGACTCATCAGAAATTTTGGAAGTACTGGTAATGGATGGGAATGGAAATACCTGGGACGAACCACTCTATGGCTTAATGGAAGGTGATTATTTTATGCATGCGACGATCCTCAATGGATGTGGTCATGACACGGTGTTCAGTCTCGTGGCACCGGAGCCACTGTCTGCTCTGTCATTGACGGATACAATTTGTTATGGAGATTCAGCAAGCGTCATGTTGGAGGTAGCCGGCGGACAACCGCCTTACCTTATCGACTGGTTTGAAGCAATACCGGAAAGTCTGTATCCGGGTGAATATGAAGTGCGCGTGACGGATGCAAATAATTGTATAAGTGACTTCGAGTATTCACTGTATGCATATGAACCCATCTTATTTAGTTATGCCTATTCGCCGCCATGTTATGGAGCAGAAACGGCTATGGAATATTCGGCGAGTGGCGGCTCAGGATTATTCAGTTTCGATTTTGATGAGGAGGATCCATTGTCCATTGCTGCCGGCAACTTCCATGTGCTGATCACTGATTCTTACGCCTGTTTTTCATTTGTTGAATTTGCGATCGTAGAAAATCCGGAAATGACTGTTGTTGCCAACATTACACAAGCTCAAACTTGTGCGAATGGAAACATTGATTTGCTGCCGGAAGGAGGAACCCCGCCTTATGCTTTTCTCTGGAATGATCAGTCAAGTGATTCCTCTTTGCTGAATATTCCTCCTGGTGTTTATTCTTGTGTTGTGACCGACGCCCAAGGATGCACGGTGTTTATAGAAACGGAAGTCATTCATTTGAATGTATTGGAGAGCATGAACAGCGTAAGTGTTTTCCCTAACCCATTCTCTGAAAAGATTTCAGTGAGCCTAGACTTTCCGGCCCCCGTGTATATCACCGATGCATTAGGGAAACGCATCTGGGATGAAAGTACCGCCAGGACGCTCCATGAAATTAATACGTCACAACTTTCACACGGGATATATTATGTGGTCGCAGGGGAAAGAAAAATTAAACTTGTGAAGTGATCAAAACAACGAAACGCCATTGGCATCTGTCGTCAAGACGTCACTCATGTAATCAAAATAGACACGCAAGTTTTTAAATGTCTGATTGAGATCTTTGGTAAAGGATGGATCAAGCACTTCTTTGTCTGAAAACTCGCGCATGAAATAGAAATTTTTCTGTTTCAACAACTCAATGGCGGGATCGTCTTTTTCAAAACCTCGTGGTGCAGTAGCAAGTTTATCACCTGCGATTTCTCCGAATGTGTTGACGAGTGTTTTGTTCTTCAATAGTTTTTTCCAGTCATCATAATTTCCGGAGATATCTTTTCGGATGCGCAACAGATCCTCTTTTTCAGGTGAATAAAATCCGCCAGCTGCATAAGATTTACCCGGCGCAATCTCAAAATAGTATCCGCCGCGAAGTTTATTAGTAGCGCGTTTGAAGCCGCCAGAAAAATGTGTTTTGTAGGGTATTTTGTCTTTTGAAAAACGCGTGTCGCGATAGATGCGCATGAGCACATCTTTCCCGGATGTGTTTTCAATCAGATCATGTTTGCGCATTATCGTGAGCAGCTCATCCGAAAACGCAATCATGTTTTCCTGTGCTTTGATGTATTCGTCTTTGTGTTTTGCAAACCAATCGCGATCGTTGTTTTTTGAGAGCGACTTAAGGAAGGTGAGTGTATCTTTTTGAATCGGAGTGGACATGGGTTGTGATGTTGGGTGTTTGATTTCTCGCTACGCTCGTTATTATCTTTTTCTCGCCGAGACTCGCCGAGGAGCCGAGATTCGGAGAGTTTTTAATTTGTAGCGCGTACAAATTTAAGGATGCAGTAGGAGATTGAGAATGAGAATGAGGAGGGTGAAAAGCGGTAAGAACTTTTTAATTCTGGCTTTTTTCTGAGCAAAAGCTCTCCGAATCTCGGCTCCTCGGCGAGTCTCGGCGAGAAATAATATTTAGCGAGCGAAGCGAGATACTAAAGCAAAGCCTCTTGTCTCGCGCTGAGATACGCCGGGGAGCCGAGATTCGGAGAGTAAAGCAGATCCGATAGCTATCGAATGAGAACAAAAATGAGGAGAGGAAAAATCGCAACTGTGTTTTGCGGCTTTGAGATTCTGCAGCTTTAAATTCCTTTTCGCATAGCCATCATATACCCCAGATGCAAGCCCTCATGAAAGATCATCGCGTTCAGCGCATCATCGATCGTCTCCAGTTGAAGGCCCAATTGTGTGGTAAATGGAGTATATGTTTTGAATACACCGGATTTCAGATCTCGTTCGAGTTGATCTATTTCTGTGATCAGATTTGATTTGAGTTTTGCAATTTCATCTTCTGAAATAAGGCCTTCCGGTTTTGATCCGCGTTTGTATTTATCGACAAAGGTTTCGTCTATTGTAAAGGGCAACCCGGAAAGTTTGTAGCAGAACATTTGTTGTGTGGCCACCAGATGACCTATGTTCCATGCGAGGTTGTTTGAGAAATTTTCTGGTATCGCATTCAATTCGTCGACAGAAAACTTTTCTGACAATTCTAATATTAGACGACGTGTATTGCGAATGAGCGCGAGTTGATCCATGGTGGTTTTTGAGCGAAGATAAAACTTGTTGCGCCTGCATTTTATTTCGGCCAAGAAACAAGATACCTCGCTTCGCTCGCTTCAAATAATATTTCTCGCTGAGGTGCGCCGAGGAGCCGAGTTACGGAGAGCTTTTACTCAGAATAAATTAGGAATCAAAAGTTCTCTCTGCTTTTCACTCTCCTCATTCTCGTTCTCATTCTCGCTCTCATTCCCGCTCTCATTCTCGCTCTCATTCCCGTTCCGTTCCCGGGAACCAGTCGACCTTGAACACATCATTCGAATCCACAGATCCGAAGTAAGTATTGAACTCGACTTGTTGAATGATGTTACCAACGCCAACTGTTTTGAAATACGATTTGTTGCAGGCGCAGAAAAATTTTGTTTCGTTGCCATAGGTGCCATAGTCGGGATTGACATCCATAGTAACAGGATAATAAAAACTCATCACACGACAAGTAAGATTGTATTTCGCATCGCTTTCACCGCCGGTGAGGCCAACCATCGTGTTGGTGCCACTTACATCGACAAGGTAGTAATCTTTGTTTTCAATTTTGACGATGGGTTTGTTGCCAGCTTGGGTGAATGCAGCAAGAGTGATGATGAGAAAAGAAAGGGTGGTGAGGTGTTTTTTCATATAGACAAATATTGCACGGAAGTGTCAATTCGATGTTACATCATATTCCGTTTTTTTTTAACCACAGAGTCGCACAGAGTTTCACAGAGTATTTTGAAAGTCTTTTTAAACTCCGCGCGAGTCTGTGCGACTCTGTGGTTAAAAAAGAGACTCATAACACCACTACACGTCCGGAAAACACAATTGTTTCTCCATCGTGCAGCACGACTTCATAAACTCCTTTCTCCCGAAGTTCATAATCAAACATCAAGTGACCGGAAGGAAGTTGTATGCGATCGATCAATTTGCCTGCGACATCGTATACTGACATCTTCAAAGGAGATGTATTATGAACATTTCCTTCGAGTCTGAAGTGCCCGTCTCCTGGATTCGGATAAATGCGCAAGGCATTCTTCGACGTTTGTTCTGCTACGTCATCCACTAAGAGGCATTGTCCGGGAATATTTGCGTCGAGCCAATCAAGTCGTAAGGTGATCCACTCTTTCAGTTTTGCAATTTCTTCCGCATAGGTTGTTGCTACGGGTTCCACTTCCGGCGCCTGCGAACTCACACCCAGAATGGGCCATTTCTGATAGTGACGCGCTTGCGCATTTTCCACCAGCGAATGAATGCTGTCGAGGTAGTGAAAGATCGTTGTGGTGTCCAAAATGTTCGTGCGATAATCATCGTAGGTGCATCGCAGTTGATTGGCAAATGTGCTGTCCTGAAGTAATCGAATATACCAACCAGCCGAATAATTATCGGTCGGACAATCGTTGATCAGGTGCGCCCAACCAGAGCCATCGGCGTTCTGAAAAATATCACACGTGTATAAATTTTTAAATGCCCAATCAAAATCCCATACGGGTCCCGCTTTCAATTTTCCACCCGAAGCGTTCTTTTCTTTATGAAAAAAAACACTCTTCTTAAAGCCATCGTTGTTGCGTGAAAATTCATTCACTAAAAAATAATCGATGAAAGATGGCACGCTCAAATAATTGCGATAACCTGTAGTCTCGTCCATAAAATTACTTCCGTACAAAGCGTCTTCGAGCGTATCCACAAACGATGCGATGTATATTTTTTGTTGCGGCGTGATAACATCGGCCGAAGGGTATACATATACAAAGTGAACATCGAATTCGGGATGATCGATCGGAGAATAGTTAGATTGAAAACTGGTATTGGCATCCCAATAATTTTGTTGAAGAATATAACCGCCTGTCAACGAATCACCCGCGTTGTCATCAGCATCTAATGTCGCAATGTCCACTCTGTTACCATCGCGCTTAATTTTTTCTGCGAATGTGTATACACCTTTGTACGTGCTGTCAATCATCACTTCGCATAAACTGGTGCGCACGCTATAATGATTCATATCGCCAAAAAGTTTGAAGGCGAGAGAATTTCGAATAAACGAAAAATCATTGAAACTGGAAAGTAAGACCCAATCATTTTCTGCAGGCATACCAAGCAGCGACACATTATTATTTTCCCCATTGGCAAGGCGTGTTTCAAATCCATAGGATGGTTGCGGATAACCGGCAGAAGTAGCACCGCGTATTTCAATTCCAATATGTCCATCATAAACATTCGCAGGATCATTGACATATGTGAGATTCCCAGCACCGTTGAATTTGATCTGCATCTGTGCATCGATTTTGGTATCGTTCACGATGTCCTGATCATCTGTGTCGATCATCACGATCGGTAATTCAGAGTTGTCGAACTCAACTGTCCCTAGATCTGTCGTACATAGTTGGAAAAAACCTTGTCCGCCACCATAACCGAATACCTGAATATAAATCGTTGCCCCCGGATCGAGTTCGTAGAGAATGAGGTACGAATAATAATCCGGACCATTGTCATCATCACAAGCGAAGGCGTTCAATGCGGTGCATTCATCACCTGCCCACGCCGCAAGCCCCGTATCGTTCAATCCGCCATTAGAAGTGGCAATGCTTATATTTCCTGATGAGGGCACCGTGAGTGCGAACCAGATATCAGCGCCAGCGTATGCTGCGCAGCCCGGGTTAAAACCAGATGTGGGAAAGTTGGTGTTATCCGCATCTATGCATTCAGCGAGGTTCAACGGCAACGCGTTGCAGGGATGACTTCCGGGAAGTGCGATTGCATTGCAATCACCTGCTCCGACAAAAACAGTTCCGGTTTGCGGATCAGGACCATCACCATGTACGAGATTGTATGCTGCATCAAAAAGCTGATAGCTGTTTTCATTCTCATACTCTCCTGCGACATAAAATAATTCAAGAACATCACCATCACATACTGTGAATACAATGCTGCTCTGATTGCCGGTGGCACTGGCGTTGTAAAGCACGACATCATTGACGATCACTTCAAGGTAACCGCCATTCCAGCCGTCGCCATAACTGTCTTGCATGGCGAGGGTGTAGTCGCAACACGCGAAAATGTTTTGCGATGTGAAAAGAATGGCAAAAGTGAGTGCGCATTTTTTCAGGAATGAAAAAAGAGTAGAAGTATTCATCATGATGATTGAGGTGGCGAAAATAAGTGATGGGGGAGTGAAATTTTTTTTTAACCACCACATTGCGGCAGGTAGAGTCGCACGGAGTTTTGCACAGAGTTTCACAGAGTTTTTTCTGCGCAGTTCTGATATTCCTTCTGCGTTATTCTGCTTGCCACTCGTATGTGGCGTGAAACGACAATGAGCGAAGCGAATTTATTCCACACCTGAAAAGGATTTCGTCAGCATTTGCAAGAAGGGCAAGGCCAACGAATAATTCAGCTCCTCATATTCTAAACCCAACAACCGGATGTGATGATAGTATTGTTGATGGTGTTCAAAGTAGTATTTTTCTGATGGAATAAACCAGGCCTTGCTACCAAGTTTTTCTGCCAAAAACCACTTTTCCAAAAGACGCGCAGTTCTTCCGTTGCCATCTTCAAAAGGATGAATTTTTACAAAAGCAAGATGCAGCATGGAGGCGAAATAAAACGCTTCTTCGAATGTAAGCGTGTCGGATAAGAGCATGTCCACATCTTCATAAAGCTTATTCATTTCTTCCTTCACTAAATGAGGAGAAGCAGCGGCATAATCTATTTTTCCATCTTTGGTCACAACAAACATTTTTCCTTTTCGAAATTCGCCTTGTTGAGAGGGATGAAGTATGTTTCTGGTGAGCATCGCGTGCGAACGCATCAATGAATTTGTTGTGAGCTTATTTTGTTGAGCGTATAAATAGGCGTCGTACAGATCATCGACCTTTTGGGTATAGTCGGGCGTGTGATGTGTGCCAAATCGTTTATGCTTGATGAATGAATCCAGTTCAATGTCTTCGCCCTCGATTTTGGATGAAAAAACGGCAGACAAAGAAGTATAAAAACTGAAGGTGTCGATGCTGAGTTCGTTGTCGTGCAATTCAGAAAAATGATGCTTCATGTCGTGATCAAAACCGGAACAAAATTCTTCCAACAGGTCCACGGGTATGATTTGCAAAGCGGATTTCATTTCGGGAGCAAATTAACTCTTTACCAACACATGGCAAGCAGAGTCACAAGAGGATTCACAGAGTTTTTTTCTGCGTAGTTCTGATATTCCTTCTGATATTTTTCTGCCTGCCACTACGTGGCGAGAAACAAAAATGAGCGAAGCGAATTTATTTCCCTACGAGCGGTTTCACTTTGCTACCGATCAACTCGATCGACTTCATCAGCAGATCATGCGGCAATCCGGCCGCATCCATCTGTAACGTCACGCGCGATAGTCCGCCGAGTGCTTTGCTGTGACGAATAATTTTTTCTGCTACGACTTCTGCACTTCCCACCATGTATGCTCCGAGTGGTGCGGCCTGGTAGTCGAATCGTTCGCGCGTGACAGGTGGCATGCCGCGATCACGCGCCACACTTCCACTCATCGCTTTGACATAACCGGCGAACATTTCGTCTTGTGCTTGTTCGGTGGTGTCCGCGACATAACCGAATGCGTGCATCCCCACCGACATTTTTTCTTCCGGATGTCCGGCGTGTTTCCAAGCCTTGCGATAGAGATCCACAAGAGGAGCAAAGCGATGTGTTTCTCCACCGATGATAGCCACCATCAAAGGCATACCGAGAATACCCGCACGGACAAAGGATTCAGGTGTGCCGCCGACACCCAACCAGATCGGCAGCGGATCTTGCAATGGCCGTGGATACACCGGTTGGTTTTTCATCGCCGGACGAAATTTTCCTGACCACGTTACAAATTCATTGTCGCGAATTTTTAGCAGCAAGTCTAATTTTTCTGAAAACAATTCATCGTAGTCATCGAGGTTTAAACCGAACAATGGAAATGCTTCTCCAAACGAACCTCTGCCAACAACCATCTCTGCGCGGCCGCTGGAGATGATATCGAGCGTGGCGAAATTTTGAAACACGCGCACAGGATCTGCTGCGCTAAGCACCGCAACAGCGCTTGTCAATCGTATGTTTTTGGTGCGTGCAGCAGCAGCTGCCAATATCATCGCAGGTGATGAATCCAAAAATTCTTTGCGATGATGTTCGCCGATGCCGAAGAGATCGAGTCCGACTTTGTCGGCAAATTCGATGCGATCGAGTAGTTGCGACATCGCGTCGGAACTGTTGAGTTGATTGGTGGAGCGATCGTCGAATTGCGCGACGAAGCTGTCGATGCCTATTTCCATGGGGCGAAGGTAGACGCGCTTCGCTTGTCATTTGTTTCTTGTTTCACGCGGAACCACGCAGAAGGAATATCAGAATTTCGCAGAATTATACTCTGTGAAACTCTGCGCGACTTTGTGGGTAATACTTTTTATTTCACGCAGAAACTTCAGAATGAATATCAGAACGGCGCAGAAAAACTCTGTGCGACTCTGCGCGACTCTGTGGTTAATTTCATTTCTCAACAAAAGCCTCATGAGTGAGTATTAATCACACTTCTTCAAGTACTCTGCAAGCTCCGCTTTCGGGTGTCCCTTTTCGATTGCCAGATGAAAATAGATGCACGCATTGACAAGGTCGTTTTGCGCGAGGTAGATTTCTCCTTTCGTGATATGAGCGATAGCATATTGGGGATCCAGCTCAATAGATTTCTCTACATCCGCCTTTGCTTTGTCATAATCTTTAAGTATCAGGAAAATATCCGCGCGCTCATTAAAAATTCTTGCGTCTGCTTTAGGATGTAAAATAAGTTTGTTATAATCAGCGAGTGACTCTTCAAGTTGTCCCTGTTTTTTTTTGATGCTTGCCAGATTGGCCGCTGCACCGAAATGATCAGGGTTTTTAAATAGCAATGTCTCCAGGTAATTTCTTGCTTCCTGGTATTCTCCTTTTTTGAAATGGATCGCCCCTAAGCGCTCAAGAGCTGACTCATTGAATGCATCCAGTCGAAGAGCCTTGTCGAAGTCTTTGATGGCCTTGTCCTGATGGTTCAGTTTTTCAAACAGAACACCTCGCATACTATAAGCATGAGCGAATTTCGAATTGAACTCAATGGAAGTATTGTATGATTGAAGAGCGTCATCGTATTTGTACAGCTTTGCCTGAAACGTACCAAGGTTGCACCAATAGATGTAACAACTTGGGTGCTTCTTGTCCATGGCAATCAGCTGAAGGGATAATTGCTCCGCCTTTACATACTCTTTGTTCTTGTCGTGCGTGTTCAAGAGGTCGACCAACTCGGCTCTCGTTTGACCGATGAAGAATGGCTGGAAGAACAGGAAAAGGATGAAAGTGAGAAGAACATGTTTCATGGACAGGTTGAATCAAAAGGTTGATGAAGGTTGGCGAAAGATAATGAAAGGTGGTTGGCGAGAGGATGCTGCGTCATTGTCGCGGCGCGGTAAAAAGGAATTGTGAATACGAAATTTCGGAATTCGACGAGAGTGGTTCTTACGATGCTCGACAAGTTCCGTTAAACAACATTCTTATCGTGACAAATTCAATGTTAGCCTCATCGAATCAAAATTCTAGTCTGTCCTTATTAATTTCCCCTTGAAAGTTTTACTGCTTCCAATTAAATCGAAGGAATAAAGTCCTGAGGGTAAACTGTCCGAAGAAATTTCAATTTTGCTTTCATGTGTCACGGTTTCGAAAATGAGTTTACCAGAAACGTCAAACACCTGAAGATTGAAAATGTCTGCATTCTTATTGTTGAAAGAAATGGAGGTAGTGTTTGAAAAGGGATTAGGAAAAGCATTTAGAAGCATTGATGAAGCGGCGATTTCAGAAACTCCAACACCACTGACTGAGGAATACTTTTGAGTTGTGATATTTGTATACTGTACATCAGATGTCGAACCCGTGACATAAATATTGGAGCTGTCAGCAACAACGATGGATGTAATGGCATCATCACCATTTGCTATATCGTTGTATCTTATTGTTCCAATTTGGTTTCCATCGAAACCGTATTTTACTACTAAATAATCATAGGCTGATCCCGCAAAGGAACCCTGACTTTTACCAGCCACATAAACATTGAGATTGTCGTCAAGTGCAATTGCATTTCCGATGTCTGCCGGGTCGTCAATTAAATTATCATAGCGATTACTCCAAAGTTGGGTACCGCCTGATGAATATTTTACGGTTAGTATGTCGGCATTAGAATAGGATGAAGAACCAACGCCAGCGCCATAGTGTTGGCCGGTTATATATACGTTTTGGAGAGAATCCACAATGATTGCGATCACTTGGTCACCGGTGGTATTGGCTGGAAGATTCGTAGGTACGGATTCCGTCCAGTCAATGCCGCCGGTTGGATTTACCTTAAAAACTTTAAATCTTTCCCAGCCGCCAAATCCAAGATACGAATTGCCAATGTTGTCAAGGTAAAAGCAACTCGCCGGCCTGTTCATATAATCTTCGTTTGAAAATTGTAGTGCGCCATCAGTATCAAATTTTAGAACGATGAATTTATTTTCGAATGAACTTAATGAAAAGCTACTTGCAATGATTCTGGCCTCATTATTAATCAGTTTTATTTTTGCTCCCTGATAACGGGCAGTTGTGTCTGTTCCATAGAATTGTGTCCAAAGAGTGTTTCCATCAGCATCAATCTTCGTCGCAATAATTTGGCGGTGTTCCAGGGTGTCAATGGAGCTGAATCCAGTAATGAAGCAGGTACCCATTTGATCAATGTCAATTGCCATTCCTTTGTCTTCGCGTCCAGGAGTACCATTAAAACTATTAAGCCAACCAAAATTTCCGTTGCTGAAATATTTTATCGCAACCAAATCGAAGTTAACCGCACTTGTTTGGCTCTGACCCGTAATCAGGATATTATTTTGTGAGTCAACTTCAAAATCAGTTGCCACATCGTCAAGGTTATCTATTCCATTGTATAGTTGTTGCCAAAGGATATCGCCGGATGGAGAATATTTGACCAATAAAATGTCCACTCCAGAACCATTCGCACTGTTGTCAATATTACCTACAAGTATCAGATCGCCCGCATTGTCTAATTTCAAGATTGGTTTAACATCGAAGTACCAATCATAATTACTACTGATGCTTGAACTCCATTGTGGAATTGGTTGTGCGGATAGAAGTTCAACGAGTAGAACCGCGACTGTTGTAATTAGTATTCTATGCATAACGCTCTTTGTAAAGATGTGGTCTTTTGGTGTTCGGCCTATCGCAATATCAAAACTACGCAGAAAAAAACTCTGTGAAACTCTGCGCGACTCTGCGGTTAAATCAAATCACGAACGATTAAAACTTGCCTCACTTCTTCACCAACTTCACTACCCGATCTTCCACGTGTAAAAAGTAAACTCCGTTTTCAATCGACGATAAATCGATTGTGGTGATTTTGCCTGAAGTGTTTCCTGAGTGAATGATGCTTCCTTTTATGTCTGTGATGATGTAAGCGGTTTTTGCCGGAGCAGTTGTTTCAAGTGTAAAGAAGTTGGAGGTAGGATTGGGAAATGCATCTACAAGATAAGTAAGCGTGTTTTCAGCTACGTCATTTTCTATGGCGCTTAGCTTTAATACAAAAGCATCATATACACCTGTTAGTTCGTACTCACTGGCTGTGGGGTCCATGTCCACAGTTAGAGTAAAAGAACCGCAGACAATTGGGTGTCCTTGCGCATCAACAGTCACATCTTCTGGTCTGTCGTTTCCGGTGCTGCCTATGCTGCCGGCCCAAACAAATTCTCCATTGACATCGAGCACAGAAATGTAAATATCATAAAAGGTGACTGAGGCAGGTTCCAACTCAAAGACACCAACACCGGGATCAAAATCACACGCCCCATCAAAACCACCCACGGTATATACTTTGCCCGCAGCATCCACAGCGATGGAGGTTGGAAATTCATTGTCGTCACCACCCAAACCTCTTGCCCAAACGAAAGAACCTGCGGCAGTTAACTTCCAAACGAAGGTGTCGTGATCGCTGGTGGAAGCCGACACGACTGTATATACATCAGGCCCCGGATCGAAGTCCACCGTGTGAATAAAATTGCCTGATACATGCACATTGTCATCACTGTCTGTATCAACAGCGAAGGCTGTATCAGCACTGCCATTACCCATACCTGCAGCCCACAAAAAATCGCCATTCGCATCCAGCTTGCACACATAAATATCTGTGCTACCTGCGGAGGTAAGTTCGAATGCGCCTGCTCCCATATTGAAATCGACAGTGCCACTAAATGACCCTGCGAGTAAAATATTGTCATCACTATCCAGCGCCATATCCCAGCAATTTACATTACTGGCTGCTGCACCTTCTATATGTCGCGCCCACATAAATGTGCCATCCGCTTGAAGTTTCACTACAAAGGCAGAACCTTCAGCGGTAGCGATGATGCTCTCACCTGCATTGGGATCAAAATCGCATGAATTGCCGAAAAAACCAGCAATGACAATGTTGCCCGTTGCATCGATTGCCACTGCAGCACTGTATAGAAAACCTTGTCCGCTCATGGCCCCTGCCCACACCAGGTTACCGGTATCGCCCAAAATGACCACAAACATACCGGCACCATTCACTGCGGTAAGATTGAACACTGCATCGCTGGGATCAAAATCTACGGTCTCAGAAAAATTGCCCGTTATGACACAGTTACCATCACTATTGATAGTTATGGCTTCACCATTTGCTGAGGTAGTACCACCCATATTTACTGCCCACAAGAAGTTGCCATCAGCGTCGAGCTTGGATACGAAGATGTCTGTATTGCCGATTGCCGTCAGTTCGTAAACCCCAACTCCAGGATCGAAGTCGACAGTCAATCTGAAGCTGCCTGTGGTATAGACGTTGCCATCTGCATCCGTAGTAACAGCATACGCGATGTCGCTATAGTCACCGCCCATTGCCCTGGCCCATACAAGCGATTGTGAAAGGGTAGATTGCTGCAAGGCAACCATCAGTAGAAATAGTGTAGCGATGTTTTTCATTTTGGTCTTTTTAGAAGTGTAATTATACATCTCTGTGGCTAATCTTTTTCACACGTTGGCTCACGCATCGAGCTTGCAGTTTAACGGCCCGCTTCACTCCTTCACCACCCTAAAACTTTCACTCGCGACTCCACCCAACAACAACTCCACACTGTACACCCCGCCTGCACCCGGAATGAAAACTTCTGCACGACTTATTGTACCCAATGGCTCGAGTGCGACTTCTTGTCCAAGTTGATTTCGGACTATAGCCATCACGTTGTTTTGCATGTTTGTTAGTTCGAAAATGAGATGGCCGTTTGTTGGATTGGGGTAAGGCATCGATTGAACAATCGACATGTGTTCACCCACACTGTTTCCATTTGAATTGAGCTTCACCACACACGCACCTTGGGTATTTGGAATGACGAATTCACCAACACCCGGATCAACATCGACCGTGTCAAAAAACTCTACACTGACGAAGACGATATCGCCCGCAGGATTGGTATAGACGCTTCTGTTACTTACTGCACCTGCGCCACCAATAGTGGTGACCCACATCAACTGACCATCACCATCCAGTTTCATGATGTAAACATCTCTCACATCTCCAGTCAAATTGAATTCATCCGCTCCCGCATCGAAATCAACTGTATTGGCAAAGAAGCCGGAGGCGGAAATATTTCCGTACATGTCTGTGGCGATACCACGACCTTCATCAGGTGCTGTGGAGCCATATTGATTTGCCCAGATCAAATTTCCATCACCATCCAGCTTGCAGATAAATACATCTCTCGCCCCATTACTCTCATTCGAAGTGTTTATAGCATCGCCTGGATCGAGGTCTGCAGTGCCCATGAAAAAACCGGTGACCACTACATTACCGTCGGCATCGACAGCAATTCCACTGCCCTCATCCTGCACCGTGCCGCCCATTTGTTTCGCCCAGATAAAATTTCCATCACCATCCAGTTTGGAGATGAATATGTCATAAGAACCCGCGGAGGTCAGATTGAATGTTCCGTCCCCCGGATCAAAATCTGCCGTGGTGGAGAAGTATCCGGTGGTGTATATATTCCCGGAGTTATCGATGGCGACCGACCAAGGATTATCGCTGCCGTAATTTTTTACCCACAGGAGGTTTCCGTTTGTGTCGTACTTGCAGATAAAAGTATCTGTTGATCCGCTTGTTTCAAGTGTAGTGGTGCCACTGCCGGTTTCGAAGGTGGCGGTATTGGTGAATTTTCCGGTCATGCAAATATTTCCGGATGGATCAAGTGTCAATGCATTGGCCTGGTCGCTACCATCACTTCCCATTCTTCTCACCCAACTAAAATTACCATCGGCATCCAGCTTCAGCAAAAAACCATCTCTGCTGCCTGAGCAATACGTAGTTGGGGCGCCAGGTGGATCAAAGTCAATGGTGCCGGCATAGAGTCCGCAGACATAAATACTGCCCGACGCATCGGTCACCATCGATACGCCGCGTTCCAATCCGCTGGCAGGACTTCCATAGTTGCGCACCCACAAGAGATTGCCCATCGCATCGAGTTTACTGATGTAGATATCTTCCTCCGCGGCTGAAGTTAGGTTCATCACTCCCGGTCCGGGATCGAAATCGGTGGTGGCTTCGAAATTACCGGTGACAAATACATTTCCATTTGCATCCGGAAGGATGTAATGCATATTGGTATTGTTCGCAGGACAGGTGATGGCGCTTGCCCATTCAAATGTTTGCGCGTGAAGGTGCGTTGCGCAAAAAAGGACGAGGGATAGAAGGGTAGTGATTTTCATAAGGGGAATAGTTTTGACAAGGATAATGAAGAACTGAAGACGACGCTTTTGGTTTCACGCAGAATTCGCCCCAAGGGGGTAAACTGGAGGGAATATCAGAATGTGCGGAAATGAACTCGTATAGCTCTAGCATTGGGTGTGAGAAAAAATTGATAGAGTGTTCTGTATCAATTTCGCACAAGTGTCTTCAATAAACCTTGATGTTGAACTTCAAAAGTTTTTTCGGCAGATAGTCGTCTAGATTTGATATATCATTGTCATTTAACTCAATCAGCCTGAAATCATATTTCTTATAAATTTCAATTTTGACCTTTTTTCTTTCGGCATATTTCGGATCATCTTCCATTCCCCAAAATTCGATGTAAACATTTTCTGTTGGTATGAAAAAATCTGAGTACAGATCTTCTTCTATCGGTAGTTTTCTCTCATATGCATGAACTAGTTTGTAGTCGTATAATGCATTGTCGATAATGACCTCGGCTCTGGATCGGACCATGTGTCCATCTTTCGTTCTGAAAGTGGCTGGAAATTTTTCTCTGAAATTATCTGTAGAATTCTTTACGGGTACATTATTGATTGCTGTCTTTTGTGGTTCTGCGGCTTGTGATGTTCCTTTAATTGCGGAGATTAAGTTGTGATTATCCAAGATGTTTTCTGGCCATAAAACATAGTTACCTCCGGATGTTTCATGTTCAAACTGACGACCGCCTAATCCCTTTCCAAGTTTCGTTATCTGCCAGCCAGATAAATCCTTTTTAATCCAACCTATTTCAGAAAAAATGAGGTTGAGTCTTTGTGAGGACATGTCAAAATGTTTTCCGATTGCGGTGGCGTTAATTAGTTTGGATTTTGCCTTTAATCCAAAATCTTCCAGAATTGAATCAACCGCAGGAATTGAGTTTTCAATGAATTTCCCGATCGCATTAGCAATTGGTGAATCAGAGTGAATGCGCTGATTTTGATCTTTGAGTGAAAGGCTTTCAGGCCAGACAATGTAATCGCCAAACTTTTGACTGTTTCTCATTTGACCACCCTTTTGTTTACCGTGTTCTGTCAAAGACCACTTGTCGTTCCTTCTCTCAATATACCCTTGGTTTTTAAGCTGTTCGAAAAGGTCAACGGATTTTAAGTCGAGCTTTGTGGCTAATGCGGATGTTGAAATGTATTCCATGTGTAGGTCTCTGTGGCGTTAATGCGATAGAAAATTTGGTTGAGATTGAATGCGTTCAAATATATTATCAGAATCAAAGTTCGTGTAATTGGGCTCCTTTAAATGTTCAATGATTGTTTTTTAAAGACTGATGTAGGGCAGCAGCAAGAAGTTGGCGACTATCGCAGTACAACTGTATATCAGTAGCGAATTGACGCGAAGTCCAAAGCTTCATTTAACCAAAGCACCTCCAATTGCTTAAACCAAATGTTAGCGGCCCATTCTTCTTTCTGTCCGAAGGTCAGCCGTGTTAAGTTTGCACGGTCCTGTGCGATGGGTTGCAAGTTCTCTTTGTTTTTTACTTCAGTGGCATTGTGCGTTGGGAAATATAAAATGTCCAGGTAAATGTGTTGGCTATTTGATCCAGTCATAATTTGTTTTGTCGCAGGCGCATCTGATTCTTTTTTTAACCGTGTCATAGTGTTTAATTAAAACCGGTTTCTTACAAGCAGCATCTTGACAATAAAATAATTTCGCCATTGCATTGAGGTCTGCCCAAAATGCTTTGAGGTCGCCTAACTTGGGAGAAAATGGATTGTCATGTGAGAGCAAGTTGCCTAAAATGTTTGAGTTAATTATTCTGTCAATGATTGGCATTTGAGCTTGAAGTTCTTTACTGCACTTGTTGATTTTAGATTTCAATTCATTTAGTAGTTCGTCAGGCATCCGCTTCTCATTTAATTCATTCATTCTAAAACTCACTTTCACTTCAAGGTTTGCACAAATGTCTTTCAGAGTGTGTTCAAGATATTTTCTGATTGGGTTTCCCAAAAGTTCAACATTTCCTTTTGCTAAGTTCGATTCTATTATTTCTCGTATGTCAGTCGGCTTATCATCTAAGTGCGTTCCGTCTGTGTCACTCCATTTGATTTCATTGATTAACCAGTTCTTTCTTTTTGCAAGCTGACCTACATATTGATACCACTCGTTTTCGTGTGTCAGTAAAATAATTTGATAGTCCGAAAATTTTTCAAATATCAAGTCGGCAAATCGTTTTCTGTGGTTGCTGTCAAAGCTTGAAATCACATCGTCTAAAAGCAAAAACTTATTCTCATTGTTGAAAGCGATAACAGAAGCTAGGAAGAATGATAAACCAAAACAGTTAAGATGTGATTCACTAAAATATTTTTGAGGTGGTGAAACCCAATTGCCGTTATACTGATATTGAATTGTAATTCCGTTTAGTTCGTCTTCGTCACCAATGGTTACAATTTTTAATTCTTGAAACTGTTCGCCAGGATTCATAAACTGGTAGTATTCGTTTATCGTTCCAGAAAAGGTGGTTATGAAATTTTCAAGTCCTTCCTTTTGCTTCTTTACGAATTCGTTGTAGATAACTTCCATTGATGCTCTTTGGTCTTCCAAAACTTTCTTTTCTTTTTCAAATTTCTTTATGCGTTGGAAAGCATCTTTTGCGGATGAAATGTTTGAATAGGTGACAGCATTGTTGTCCTTTTTCAATGCT
>JANOVT010000316.1:0-2081 GCA_031417525.1 Flavobacteriales bacterium
TTCTTCAATATCAACTTCAAGATCACTCTCTCCGCTGCTACCAGCCTAGTAGCTCAGTCACCTTTCGATGACTCAAGCCCTCAGCCTATGTCATTTAATCCTTGGTCCTCATTAAAGGCAAGCGTATTTCAATTGATGATCCACGCATCGACCCGATCTGGGCCAAGTGCGGGCAACTTGGTATTCCTGTTTTGATTCACTCAGCCGATCCAAAACCTTTTTGGGATCCAATCGATGATCAAAATGAACGCTGGCTTGAATTGAAATTACATCCGGGCCGCAGGTATGATGAAACGTTGGCCAAGTGGGAAACCATCATTGCCGAGCAACACAATGTGTTCAAGAAACATCCAAAAACAAAATTCATCAATGCCCATTTGGGATGGTATGGAAATGATTTGAAAAAATTAGGTGAGCTGATGGAGGCATATCCAAACATGTACACCGAAATAGGAGCGGTGATTGCGGAGTTGGGAAGACAACCCCGTGCATCGAAAGCGTTCTTAACCAAATACCAGGATCGCGTGCTGTTTGGAAAAGACAGTTGGGTGCCCGATGAATACGAAACGTATTTCCGTGTATTGGAAACCGAAGATGAATATTTTCCCTATCACAAACGCTATCATGCTTTCTGGAGAATGTATGGCATTGGCTTGTCCGATGAGGTTCTGAAGAAAATTTATTATAAGAATGCGATGAGTTTGATCCCAGGCATTGATAAGAGTTTGTTTCCGAAATAGAAAATGACGTATAACGGATTGCCTGACCATGTTATAAGGATGAAAGCAGTTTTGATTTTGCTGGTCATTCTATTGGGCTCCGTGACCTTATATGCGCAGCAAGTAGAAATCGCTTTTCGGATTACAGAAAAAGATTTGATCCCTGAAGGAATTGCATACGATGCAACATCCAAAAGTTTCTTCGTGAGCAGCATTCATAAAAATAAGATCCTACGAATCGATGAACGCAACAACGTAACTGACTTTATCAAAAGTGGTAAAGAAGGCATTGGTCAGGCGTTGGGTATGAAAGTAAGTGACGGCAAATTGTGGGTGTGCAGCAATACCGGTAAAGGAAATGCACAAGACCAATCCATGGTTCATGCCTTTGATCTTGCCAGTGGTGATTTAGTTAGCAAATGGAACCTGCCACCTGGAGAAACACACTTGTTCAACGATCTGGCGATTGACAGTCGCGGGAATGTGATTGTTTCCGACTCCGATTATGGTGCCATCTATCGCGTGAATCCAAAATCAAGTCATGTGGAACTACTTATCAAAGATGCCCGGCTGCAGTATGTGAATGGAATCACGATTGCCCCTGATGATGCGGTGATTGTAAATACCTTCAAAGGATTTTTTAAAATCAATACAGCCACACAAGAGATGAGGTTACTCCCGTTTCCTAACTATTCCGTGATTGGGATCGATGGACTTTGCTTTTATAAGCAATCGCTGGTGGGAATTCAGAATGTCACTTACCCGGTTAGTATCAATCAATACCAGTTGAATACTACATTTGATAAAATTGAGAATGCCCGTGTATTGATTGCCGATCATCCGCAGTTTGATATCCCGACAACCGGGGTAATCGTTGATGATTGGTTTTATTTCATTGCCAATAGTCAAATGAGCAATCTGGAAAAGAATAAAATCATTGATCCCTCCAGGCTTAAAGATGTGTTGATTATGAAGATAAAACTCAATTAAAAATTATCCGTCTTAAAAATCGGTATATTCGATAAAGTCTTCACCATGAATGTATCCACCCTTGTCTTTCTGTTACTTACCCCATCGCTTTTTGTTCACGCACAAAAAAATGTGGTTCTTACAAATGCACAGAATTTTCTAAGCACGCTTACGCCCGAACTTAAGTCGAAAGCACAATATGCTCTTGATGATGCCGAACGATTCAACTGGAACTTTGTGCCCATCAAACGAAATGGATTAACCTATTATGACTTTTCGGATAAGCAACGCGATGCGGCCACCGTGCTATTGAAATCTTCATTAAGTGAGCGGGGGTATCAAAAGGCCATGGCCATCGTGAATCTCGAAAACATTTTAATGGTTGTTGAAAAG
>JANOVT010000317.1:0-7988 GCA_031417525.1 Flavobacteriales bacterium
ATTGAAGCCGCGGCTTTGCGACAGGCCATTCACGACAATTATCTGGAAGATCGTCAGGGCATGACCATGTGTTTTGATGTCTTGGTCCAATACCTCGTAACACTTTCCATCGGTGAAGGCTTTGAAGAAAAACAAATCAAAAAGGAAATAAAAAACACTGCCTGTTTCGAATCGATCACCGATGCCGAATGGAAATGGGTGATTTCGTTTACATCACTTGGCGGCGATTCACTCGGTTCCTATAGCGATTACAACCGCATCAAATTGGTAGAAGAAAAATATCGTGTCTCTAATCAACGCATTGCACGGCGACATCGTTTATCTATCGGTACCATCGTGAGTGAAACGATGATGAGTGTGCGACTTGGTCGCGGCGGACAGGTGGGTCATGTGGAAGAATCTTTTATCGCTTCCATGAAAGAAGGAGATAATTTTTGGTTCGCGGGATTAAATCTCGAATTGGTTCGTGTAAAAGAACTGACTGCTTACGTCAAAAAATCCACAAAGGCCGGCGGAAGAAGTCCTGCGTGGCTCGGTGGAAAATTGCCGCTGTCATCGAAGATGAGTGATGTGCTTCGGCAAAAAATGGATGAAGCTTCCGCGGGCAATGAAAAAACAAAATGGAAAGACATTGAATTAAAATTCATTCAGCCGATTATGAAATTGCAAAAGGAACGTTCGCATGTTCCTGCGCAGGATGAATTGCTCATAGAACTCTTTCAATCCGATGATGGATATCATGCCGTGATTTATCCTTTCGAAGGAAGATTTGTTCACGAAGGACTGTCTGCACTATTCGCGTTGCGCATTAGTCGGATGTATCCTGTTACATTTTCATTTGCCTACAACGATTATGGATTTGAATTGCTCAGTGATCAGCCGATACGAATTGAAGATGCATTGGGCGAATCATTGCTCGATCCCGAAAATTTAGAACGCGATGTTTTGTCAGGAGTGAATTCTTCTGAACTCGCACGCAGAAAATTCCGCGACATCGCCGCCATCTCCGGATTGGTATTCAAAGGATATCCCGGCGAACCGATCAAGGATCGTCATTTACAAAGTTCATCACAACTCATATTTCAAGTCTTTGAAGACTACGATCCGAAAAATTTATTGCTGAGACAATCGTATGATGAAGTGGTGAACTACCAACTCGAAATGCCGCGACTCGTTCGTGCGATGAATCGCATGTTTAATCAGAAAATAATTATCACACGTCCGGAAAAACCGACGCCATTTGCATTTCCGATTATGGTGGACCGTTTGCGGGATCGGATGAGCAGCGAGACGTTGGGGGATCGGATAAAAAGGATGAGTGTCGACTGGGGGTGAAAATTCGCTTCGCTCAGTGTTTGTTCTCGCAGATTTACGCGGATTGAAAGCCGGATTTGCGCGGATTTTTTTTTAATGAAAATAATAATCTACGAGAATCTGTCTTTGACTGTGCGCTTAACCGTGTAAATACTTTTCGCTTCGCTCACTTTTTGTTCTCGCAGATTTACGCGGATTGAAAGCCGGATTTGCGCGGATTTTTTTTGATTGAAAATAATAGTCTCCGAGAATCTGACTTTGAATGAGCGCATAGCCGGGTAAATACTTATCGCTTCGCTCATCGTTGTTCTCGCGGAATATTTCGGAAGGAATTTCAGAATTTCACGGAAATAGTTGATTTCAAACACTAATTTTTTTTCCTGTCGAATGGATACGTTTTATTTCAAAGGAATATTTTCGGTCTGTGTTTTCCTTTTCAAAATATTTCTGAAATTCCTTCCGAAATATTCCGCTTGCCACCATGTGGCGAGAAAAAAATCAATTCCACTTGCAAAGAATAAACATCCGAGTTTGCAATCAACTAATTCCGTGAAATTCTGAAATTTCTTCAGAAATATTCCGCTTGCCACCATGTGGCGAGAAAAAAATCAATTCCAATTGCAAAGAATAAACATCGGAGATTTCAAACAAAAATTTCAGCAAGCTTCCGAAATTAATTCCGAAATATTCCGCGAGAAAAAAACCAAAATATTCCGTGGCAAAAATCCCGTGGCAAATATTTTGCCACGCAAATTTTGCCACGCAGCTGAATACCATTACTTTAGCCTTCACTTTTGTGACTTATGAAAAAAAAGAACAGCATCACCTGGGTTCGTACACAGTTGAATCTCACTCAAGCAGAATATGCGGATATTCTCAATGTGTCACGCTCAGCACTTTCCAATTATGAATCTGGTCAAAGACCGATGTCAGCAGAAGCCTCTGAAATTCATGAAGAACTTTTGCTACAATTGTCGAACACTAAAAATTTCACATTCGACAAAGACAAGTGGACGGAACAATACTCGAAAGGCCTCAAGCCAAAACTGGACTATCGGATCAAAAGTATTCAAGTGAGCCTGCAACTGGCGATCAACAAACTTGCAGAACACCGACATAAATACACCACGAATCTCGACGCTCTTGCTATACTCTATATATTAAAGAGTGAATCAAAAGGAAAAAGAGGAGCATCCTCCAGACTTTGGATCGACAAACAGATCAATGTCAAAGAACGGGCATTAGCCGAAAGTAGTCCTGAAGTACAAGCTGAACTCCTACTAAGTATCGCCGCCTGGGAAGCATCCTTGCGCAAAGCCCGCAACCTGGTAGCCGGAAAGAAGAATGTAAAAACCAAAGTGGTGGAGGGTTCTTAACCGCAAAGTCCAGCAAAGTTTTGCGCAAAGTCTCGCAAAGTTTTTATCTCGTTATTGAAAACGCACCTCTGGTTGTAGAGACGTTGCACTGCAACGTCTCCGAAGGAGCCCATTCCAAAATATCAGAGCATCTACCTCCATCCGCAGATACGTTGCACTGCAACGTATCTGAAGGAGAACATTCCAAAACATAAGAGCATCTGCCTCCATCCGCAGAAACGTGGCACTGTCACGTCTCCGAAGATGAACCCTCCAAATGAAAAGAGAATCATTTCGAAAATAAATTGTATTTCCGTTGAATGATGTATTTACACGCCGGCACGTTCTGGATAACACGATGTTGTGATCTTCGGAGACGTTACAATGCAACGTCTCTACGAACGGTGTATCCCATTCATCGAAAATGAAAAATTTTGCGAAACTTTGCGCTAAACTTTGCTGCCCTCTGCGGTTTAAAAAAATCGGATGCGCGATTCTCTGGACCTGATGATGGAGTATTTTCACAGCTTGAAGTTACCTGCCATTGAATGTACCATTCGCAATAGAGTGAGGACCTAAAAACCGAACAGATTTTGTAAAAGAAAAAAATAAGAGCATATGAAAATAATTTCTACCATTTCACTTGTTTGTTCATTGATCATCCTGAGTGCGACACAAAAGTTGCAGGCCCAATGTGAGCCGGGCTATTCCGAAATCATGATCATCATTATTGCGGATACTTACCCGAATGAAACAAGTTGGAACATCACTGATTCGGAAAATACTACTATTGCGAGTGGCACCATTAACAGCGACACCATTTGCTACCCCACCGGCAGCCTTTTGAACTTTAACATTTTTGACAGCTATGGAGATGGTCTGTGCTGCGGTTATGGTGATGGGTCGTACACGATTTATGTGGATGGCATCTTGGTGGCAACAGGTGGTAATTTTGCTTTTTCTGAAACTATACCTTTTAATTATCCTCCCGGCGAAATCAGCGCCACTCTTATCGACACCTACCAGCAACTGCTGAATCATTGCAACAACATCACGACACTAAGTCCCACTCAAATAAACGCGTTAACTGACATCGTTCAGCAATTCCATTTTTATGTGGCGGAATCCCTTCCCGCTATTTCGGCAGCCTTTGATCTCATTGATTGCTATGACGACAATATGGGTCCACTTTTCCTGAATGCGACCACAGTAAATGGTTTAGCGTATGCCCCGGGCGCTCTGGATGGTTTGGAATATCACAGGGCTATATTCACTATACAACAAGAGTTATTTGATCACCTGTATACCAAAGAAAGCATAGCACAGTACAGCGACTTTATCAATCATCGGAAATATTTGACATCGGATTATTTTCCCGGAGCTTGTCCCTTACCTATTGACTCCACGCAAACCTATACGACCACAATCAATGCGTCCATGCCGACCGATTGGGGAGAGCGCACTGCCTATTCCACCTCTCCCAGCAGAAAGCCAACTGGCTATTACCTCTCGCCGGGTGAGATGGGGAAAGTAAAGGTTCCGGAAAGTATGGTGAACGCTGGCTTCAAAGTACTCATAGGCGCACATCCATTCTCAAATACCTCTATCGATAACCTTCTAAGGTTTTTTAGAATTTCCAATGCGATTGAAATAACCGACACGGTAACTGTGATTGCCAATCCTTTCGGTGGAGGAATATATATCATCACACCCTACCAGGCCACTGCCGGTTTGCAGGAGATAGAATTAACCAACGTAGTTCCGGCACCATTCTTTTCAGCTAAAAGCTGGCACAGCACCACCCTGGACGAATGGCAAAATGTTCAGCGCCTACATCCTGCTCCATGGGCTGATTTTGAATCAGAAAAATTTATGATGCAAGTGCCAACGAGTTTTATTTACAACTACAACGACCCTATCACTCTGATGGCCGATTGGGATGCACGCATGGATGTGGTATCAAACCTGTTGGGGTATCCGCTTATTCGCAACAATCATGTGCTCTATGTCATGCAAGACGTACGCATTTTACACCCAGGCTATTTTGGGATTGGCTACCCGCAAATCAACACGTCTTATGACCCTGCAGCTGTTCAGAACGGGAATAGTAACCATTGGTTTTTAACACCAGGAGCCACCAATATGGACTATACTGAGTTCCACGAACTTGGCCACGCGCAGTTAATGACAAATTTTCCTGGAGAAGCAGAGGCCCTTTGTAATTTGCTTTCTGCAACCATCTTTAATCAATTATATAATGTTGACATTGACAGCGCATTTGGCAAGTCGTTTGGAAACCAGCATTGGCTTGGTCGCGATCAGGCAGCGACGAACTGGATGGTGACTCACAATTTCCGGATCGGAAATCCCATGGATATCTCCAATACCACTCTTGATGAGGTTCGTTACCAGCATCGTGGTTATGGCAAATATGTGGAGATAGCTGCCTTATTTGGATGGGAAGCCTTGTCGGATTATTATCATCAACTGAACATCGAATTCAATGACGGAATTACGCCTGCTCCTGAGAGTGACGTGGATGATCGCATAGTGCGGCTGTCACAGGCAGCCGGAGTGGATTTAACTCCACTCATTCATTTCTGGGGAGTGCATCCGCAGGATCCCGCAGCACTTGCAATGACCATCGCTGACAATAATTTGCCTCCATCGTCTTTGATTTGTGAACGTCTGTTGCACTATAAGTCTATCATCCCGATGGGTAACGAGCAGTTTAACGAACATGCCATAGACTTCTTCAATGGTCCTGTTCCGCCCGGTGGCGACCCGGATTATGGCAATGGATGGTATAACGTGTGGCTTCCTCTTTACAATACCTCTCATGGAGATTCAGCGGTAATCGCCATGCAGAATATTATTGACTTATATTTTCCCGATGGTTGTGCAGTCACGAATGTTCCGGAAGTCATCATCGATGAAAATTACGTTTCCGTCTTTCCCAATCCGAACAGTGGACAATTTACAATTTCAATTCCGGACGGCCATGCGGAAATAACTGTTACGGACATACTTGGGCAACAAATACTAAAAACAACAGCAACACAAAAAACAATAAACCTGCAACTGAACAAAAACGGAGTTTATAATATTGAGGTGAAGACCAAGCAGGCAACAACAACAAAAAGAGTCATCGTGAATCAATAACAGAAGAAAGAGCAACAACAGGTGGCGACGCCGCTGTGGCCCGGATCCTGATTATTTTTTAACCACAGAGTCGCGCAGAGTCACGCAGAGTTTTTTTATTGTGAATGCAAACGCACCTCTGGTTGTAGAGACGTTGCACTGCAACGTCCCTGAAGGAGAACCGTCCAAATGAAAAGAGAATCATTTCGAAAATAAATTGCATTTCCCATTAAAAAATTCAATTCCGCCGCATGCGTTTATATACAACACGAAATTTTGATATTCAGAGACGTTGTAGTGCAACGGCCCCATGGCGCTGGTTTAGCTCACCGAAACTCTTGAAGGCCTGTGGCTTGGATCCTGATTTTTTTAACCACAGAGTCGCGCGGAGTCACACAGAGTTTTTTATTGTGAATGCAAACGCACCTCTGTTTGTAGAGACGTTGCACTGCAACGTCTCTGAAGGAGAACCCTCCAAACGAAAAGAGAATCACTTCGAAAATAAATTGCATTTCCTTCTAAAAATGCAATTCCGTAGCATGCGTTTATATAGAACACGAAATTGTGACATTCAGAGACGTTGCAGTGCAACGTCTCTACGAGCGGTGTATCCCTTTCATCGAAAATGAAAAACCTCCGCGAGACTTTGCGCTGAAAATCAAAATGCAAATCTGCAAAACGTCTGGCCGGGAAAAAACACAAAATGATCATTGATTTATTTGAATACACATCTGGAAAAAAATCGCATGAACAATTCTCATAGTCTGGTGATTATGTATTTTCACCGTCAGGAGTCAGGTGCAAGCGTTGTGGACAACACCGCAACACATCAACAGACGAAAAAACGAATATGGCTGAAGCAATCATTCCCTTACTTTCCCTCATTGCCCTTGAAGTAATTCTTGGTATTGACAATATTATTTTCATTTCCATTTTGGCAGACAAGTTGCCAGATAACCAAAGAAATAAACTTCGAATTTGGGGGATAGGGTTGGCTATGGTAATGAGGTTATTACTTTTAGCTTTTATAGCCTGGATTTTAAAATTAGACCAAACACTCTTTACGCTTTTTGATACAGACTTTTCAGGCAAAAGCTTAATACTCATTTTTGGTGGACTATTCTTAATTTACAAAAGCACAAAAGAGATTTATCATAAATCTGAAATTGCGAATGAAGACACACCAACCGTTCCCAAGAACAGCAGCTTTAAAAGTTTACTTTCCGAAGTAGTCATATTGGATTTAGTATTCTCCATTGACTCCATTATTACTGCGGTCGGTATGGTTCAAGAACTTTGGGTAATGTACACAGCGGTCATTGTAACAGTTATTATCATGCTGTTTGCGTCAAAGCCCATAAGCGAGTTTATCAGAAAACATCCACCGTTCAAAATATTAGCCTTGTGTTTTTTAATGATGATAGGGGTTTCGCTTCTTGCAGAAGGTTTTCACTTTGAAATTCCGAAGGGATATATCTATTTTTCCATGGCCTTCGCTTTTTTTGTGGATGTAATTCAAATGAAAACGATCAAACACAAGTAAAATGCAACGCTTTATGAAAGCATTAACCTCATTGGGAAAGACAGAAAAAACCAACTAAACAATAAATAGTCCATGAGCGCATTCAACCTTCAAATTATTGAAACCGTAATCATATTAGGTGGCTATATTATTTTGTACTTTATATTTAAAACAGTTATCAATAATTTTCTCAAAAGAACCCGATTAGAAAGGAGCAGGAGAAAAATGGCAATCAGGGCTGTTCAGTTATTTTCGACAATGACTGTTATTATCCTTCTGACAGGAGTTTGGGGGTTCAAACAAAATGAAATTGCCCTATTTGCTAGTACAATCTTGACAGCGTTAGGTATAGCATTTTTTGCTCAGTGGTCATTACTTTCAAACATCACTTCGAGCATTTTGATATTCTTTAATCATCCGGTAAAATTAGGAGATTATGTAAAAGTCTTACACAAAGACTACCACTATGAAGGAGAAGTAACAGAAATGAACTACTTTTTTGTTCACATTAAAACAAAATGCGTCTACTCTTCTATACACCATGGATTCCATTTGATTGCCACACAAGCTTTTAGCATTCGATCAAATATATTGAGTCCAAAGTACCGCCTGTTCAATTTGTAGCAAAATTCATTGAGGTAAAGTTGAAGGTGCTT
>JANOVT010000318.1:0-9192 GCA_031417525.1 Flavobacteriales bacterium
GTTGAATCAAAGAGAAAACGATATTCACCGAAGACGTCTTGTGTATAAAATCGATCCTGGGACAATCGCAGATTTTTCTTTGTCTCGCGATTCAAACTTTTAAAATATGCAACACGATCGGCTTCATCCTTGGCCTCCTGGTCTCTTCGTCTTTGTTCCGCTGCCTTGTCGTCCATTTCTTTTTTCTGCTTCGCCAATGCTTCTCTCTTTGAAATATCACAATCCGATTCGTTGTTCGATCGATGTGATGGTAAATTAAAATAATAACAGTCCGCGAATTCTTTGTTTCGTAATACTTTACTTGCGTATTGGTACAATGCATCGCGGATGGCCAGAATGCTGATCACATCCACGTTCTGATTGTACCGGGAGTCAAATGTTGTGGCTACAATTCCAACGAGGGCTTTTGTGTCCGATGAAATGACCGGCATGCCTTTGCTCCAAGGATAACCATAACGCGTAGTGCATTTGTAAACAGATGGATCCATATCACGCATTTGTTCGAAAACCAACAATGAATCTTTGTAATTGGCGCCCAATCCTTGTTCGATTTCATCATCCTGCATTAAATCAATTCCTAACCTAAGTAGTTCACTTTGCCTGGGTACTTGGGATTGGTATTTTGGAAATGCACGAATGTCCGTGTGGCGCAGTTCGAATCGATAGAGATGGATGTTATACTTGGAATTGATGGTGAGTGATTGTATCCATGTGGATGAAATGCTTTTTGATGACAAATTGATATATATTTTTTCGTTCGTACCGGTTGTCTTGTTCTCGTTTTCTACTGTTATAAAATATGCATAGGGTTCTGAATATCCGATGATGGTTCCATATTGCTTCACACGTTCCGCAAACTCCACAATTTCATAGCCCTGTTTTTCTCCTTGTGCCCAGAAGACTTGACACATAGAGGACAGAAAAGAGATGAGTAAAAGATGTTTCATTTGGTGAGCAGTCCCGAAGTTCTGAGTTTTTCTTCGATGTAATTGATCGTTATGGTGCGTACGGTATTGGAAGAGCCTTCTTGATAATAAATAATTCCTGCCAATCCGTCTCGTGTGAAATATCCTGATCCGGAATGCCCTTCTACAATTCCTTCCATATAGAGTTTGGCCTTTGTTCTTGCGATGTTGATGGCAAGCAAGGTTGATTTGCGCGATGGAGGAGGAATGATCCGCCATTCTTCGAGTGTTGACACCAGATGAAATTGATCATTCAAATCGTGGGATCCATCAAATTGGAGTTGTGACATGTTCAGATCGACGGATTCAAATGCAATCAAAGCAAAATCGATCAGTGAGTCTGGATCGAGATATACAATATCGCAGTGTTTGACTTCTTCGGAGGGATATAATTTGATTGTTGCCTCAGTTGCACAGACGGGATCTTTTGGGTCATCAAAGAGATGCTTTGCTGTGGCGACGATGTATTTTTTTCCGGATTGATGAACAATGACGCCACTACCACTTTTGTTGCATGAAGAAATCACACTGACGGTGTGCACTTGATATTCGAGGCTTATTTTGTCATCCAACTGCGCCACCGCAAAAGCGCTCTGAATCAAAAGTATAATGAATAGTAATGAAGGCTTCATATGTTTTTTCGCTGACGAATGAAAACAAAGCCGAATACACTGAGTAGAATAGCAAGTATGAAATTTTTGATTTCCGGTGCGGTTGTTTCGATTACTTGTACCCATATAGATGGGCGCAGATCAAGCTCTGACCTGTTCTGCTCATGCATGGATCCACCTAGTATATGGTTAGTGATACCCCTGCTTTGTATATGAATCATATTGGAGCTGATCTCCATTTGATTAATGGTAGGATGCACGAATTGCACATCTAGTGTGTCATGATAATTGATTTTTATTGTGTCCTGATGTATTTCTTCAAAATAAATTCCTGCTTTGGTGATGGAGGTTGTTGTGCGTTCTTCTCCTCCCTTGATGACCGATTGCCGTTGTTGTAAATAGCTGAAATGATTTGCCTGAAAATTGAACCAGCGCAGCGTCGGTTCTGAAAATTCCAAGGTGTATTCCTCGTTTGATCCCAATGATTTTGCATGAATCAGCCTTTCTTGAAAAATCTGATCCGAATTGTCAAAAGACGAAAACGCGCTATCGGTATAGAAACTGATTTCGATTGGATCGATAGTGTCACGTGGCTCGATGATCAGCAAGTGATTGTTATTTTGTCTGCGCACCGTGATGTGTGAATTTGCCGGGATATGTATGTGTTCAATTTCAATTTGGTCTTCCACATCCTTACAGTCGATTGAAAGTGGACTTTGATAAAGTGAGGAAAGCCCGAAATCTACTTGCCAGTCATCAGATAAGTTGATACTGCCCTTAGCATACATGGATGCATTCAACTTATTGGAAAGTTCAATAACCAAGGGTGTATCAAATTCGATGCTTTCACAGTGCACATCCAGAAACACCGGTGACTTGGAAGCGTGAATGAAATTCAAAATAAACCCTGCGATGATTAAGGCACTCAATAAGGTGATGAAGACATAGGTGAATAATTTGGCTTGAACTGGCTGTAGTACACTTTCCAGGGCGCGGAGTTCTGCCAGTTCAGGTGTATCCCGCTTGCGATCCTTGATGGATAAAATTTTCAGCAGGTAACTTTGTTTCCGGCGAAGACTAAAATAACGCTTGATAAAGGCAACAATCTTCATAAGGGGCATTCCGAATGGGCTCAATTTTCTTGCTTGATTTCCAATTGGATGGAGCGAGATACCAAGTCCTTTTTATCACGCGTTGAAGATGTACGAAAGCCTAATCGAAATTCGCGGCTTTCATTTTTTGTCAGATTCAGACTGCTCAGAGGAATCTTCATGGTGAGATGTTTGAACTTCGAAAATTTGCCCGAAACAATTCCTTTATAACTCAGTTTATTCGTCTGTACATCGGTAATGTCAAATTCGCAATCATAAATCATGGAAGCCGGTTCAAACTTGATATACAAAGTGTCTTTCGTTGTTTCATAAACCGGAGAAAGTTTCGATTTGATCCGGATGGGTATAATAACCTTTTCATTGTTGGAAGGGTGAGCAAAGATGCCAAGATCTTCAGGTTGTGCAATTTGATTTATTATCACATCGGCAATCGGAATTATTTTGTCTTTACCGGGAACGCTGTTGCAATCGAGATAATACTGGCCGTCTTTCGCATGCGCTGACCCACAAATGTCGATACTGGAATATTTTTTTATCGTTGGGACATGGATTTCAATTTGTTCATCCCTCTTTTGTTCATAATCAATCTTGCCTAAAGTTGCCGACACAAAAGATCCTTCGACTTCTGTGCCTGTTTCCTTATCGACCAGGCCTTCGCAACGTGTTTCTTTCTCAGATTTTCCGCGACTGGCATAGCCATAATTGGATTTGGAGGCTTGGCGATTGACACATTGTCCGTCCATTGTGTAAGGTAAAAGAACGACAAGAACGGAAGGCAGGAATAAGAATAGTCGGGTCATAGTGCGGATTTTTTTAGCGAAGCGAACAAAAATAACCAAGGCACTCTTGTTTCAATGCGAATCCCAAAAATTTCATTGCGCTTTGTGATTCCTGATACTTCAGCACATTGCTTTTCTTAATTTTTAATATATTCGTCGCATCTCTTCATTCAAAATATGAAAAATTATTTGAGGCATTTATATCAGATCCGACGAAAGGCCGGCATTTCTATATTGGGATGGTTGCTTTTGGCCATGCTGCATGTGACATGTCTTCCTGATGAAGAGCAATTTATTGGAGATCACACGGAATATAATGGTCTCGGATGTTCGGGGTATGGATTACCTGAAGGTTTTCAATGTTTGTGGGATAGTCAAACCAGTACGTCGGATGATTTGGTAAGATATGATATGAAGGGCATTCATGGTACATGGTATAGCAAAAACACGAGGCGATGTTTGGTATTCAATGAGGATGGAACAGGAATGATTACAGAGACCGAAGGAGCTTCTCCGAAACCAATTTACTGGGGTGTTATGGTAGATAGCCACGGAAATAACATCAATGGAGATTCTCCGGTTTGGCGACTCAAAATCATGGGTGAGAATTATACCATCGTTGATCCTCAATTTCCACAATACCATGAAGATTTGGAGCTGCTTGGAAATTATGGCTATCAGCACGTATCGGAATGTGGAGTAGAGGACATCAACAACCTCTATGGCTCCATCACCTTGTGGACAGCAGATGCGAGTTTATTGCCCATCCATGTAACCATCGCCGGTCAAACCAAAACGATTGATCAGGTATTCATTCCTACCTCTGACGTTCCCTTTCCAGAATGCTCCGCGACCAATTGCGCTTCTTTTTATTTACCTCAAGGCGCTTATGACATGGAAGCAACATGCAATATCCCGAACTGGCATGTCTTGACAACAGTCGACATTTATGTTGGCTGGTGTCAGCGATTAATGTATTTTGTGCTCTAAGTCTTCAAATGGAGTAATGTCTGAAGTTCCTCAAAGGCATGGCCGCTGAGGCCATCATGATTTTCAGCTGACATAAAACGGAAAAAGAGTTTATGAAATACCTGAAAATTAACAGATCTCAGGCCGTGAAAAAGGTTGAGAGAATATTTTTAATTTAACATGCGTTACTTTTCATAAACCAGCAAGAATTTCCTAAATCACCTAATTACCTGGAAATTCCGCCACAGTTGACCACTGAATTCCGGTTCCATTTGACCAGACTCAACTAAGAGCTAATTTGGAAATGTTTTGAAGGTTCTTACATGTTTGCGATCCATACCTGATGCGGATTTCACTGCTGTCGCTTGTCCCAAATATTCAACGCACCCTCCTGATATTTGAGGTGATCAATTTGGGCAGGAATTCAGTGGGCGACTGTGGCGGAATTTCCATACTATGAACCTACTGGGTCAAACAGGAACTATTGGGACACCAAATCTTTCAAAGAATCGACGATATATCGATTAGTTGAATGTTATGAATACCGACGCTGAGATGATGTTACTACCTAGACTCACTTAAGTGAAATTTTTTCTGTATAAAAAACATTCCCCTTACCATCATGTGTAAGTTTATAGATTCCATCAGAGGTGCCAACATAGGTAAAAACGAATCCATCTAAAGCCTTGCTTACATTTATACTTTTTGAGTATGCTGGACTTACTGAAAAAATCAAGAATCCGATTGAAAAGATCAATAAGGAAAATGCAATTATCAATTTGTACCAGTTCAGTTTTAAAAATTTGTTCATTGTAATTTGTTTCCTCAAAAGTAAAAAGAATTGAAAACTCCATAAGCAGGAGTTGACCCTCAATCTGGAGAAGTATTCATCACCAAAGAAAGTTAAAAAGAGTGGGTGTTTAATATCTTAGAAATTCCGGCAAACGTGATCATTTGAATCGGCAATGTTTTGACAATAGTAATTGTGACTATTTGGTTGGACTATTTATGTTCAATTGATCAAGATGAAACAACAGTTTTCTTAGGCATGTCAGCGGTGACGGTATTCAAAACAGCTCTAAACCACGAACCGGAAATAATCCAAGGACTCAACTGATTTTAAGTGGTCAACACGAAAAGGAAACTGATGGTCAACTTTGGGGGAATATCCAAGTCGTACTGGGCTGAAACAACTATACATGTAAACCAGCCGCAAAACAAGCTTAAGGTGATCTGGAATTTTCCGCGCCACGGTCCGCGCCACGGTCAAAGAAAAAGCCCCCGAATCTCAGGGGCTTAATCAAAATTTAGGCGGTCGGGACGGGACTCGAACCCGCGACCCCGTGCGTGACAGGCACGTATTCTAACCAACTGAACTACCCGACCGTTTCACAACGTTGCTGTTGTTCATTTCCTCCTTCTTTCGAAATTGGAGGCGCAAAAATAAGCGGGTTTTCTGTCCCTGCAACCTTCGACTGCACTTTTTTGCGTTGTTTCAGCTGAAAGTCGCCTAATTCACTAAAGATCAGGTTCAATACTGACTCATTTTTTGTTCTTGTTCGTGGCAAGGACTGCAATTCCGCCTACCAGCAGCACCGCACCGACGATCGGAGACCATTGAACCGGGTGATTTTTTTCCTTGTTGATTTCGAGTGGCCCCAGGTCCACCACCTTTTCTTTCGTGACGTAGTTGAATCCGGTGTAAATCATCATCAGTCCTCCGAGAATGATCAGGACAATTCCAAGGTATCTCATATATACATGTTTTAGCGCAACAACATTTGTTTGTTGTTGCGTCCGGAATATTCGGAAGAAAGAACTGCGGAAATTTTACATTCCTCTTGGTATTTGTTACATGATTTGGAAGTCGTGAGTGCCAACTTGAAGATGCTCTTCTACCTGTTAGAAGCGCGGCATGGAAGGTGAGGACTTTTTTACTTTAAGAACAAAAGATCCGACTATGTCACTAATCGTTTCAGGCTTCAATTAGTATGAGGAAATATTGTTGGCACTGACATCTTGATAGAGATCGGGATTCGATTCATCTGGTTTTTGTGAAGAATCCAATAAGGGAATGTGCATTAAATTGAACACTAACCATTCTTAATTCAAAACAAACTTCACCGGATACTGCACCTGAACCCTCACTGGCACGCCTTGCTGTTTTCCGGGTGTAAAAGTTTTTAATTTTTTGATTGCACTCACTGCGCTTGCACTTAAGCCGGGTCCACCTGAGCCACCCCGCAACACTTCGACCTTGTTTACGCTGCCATCTTTTTCGACTACAAATTGCATATAGACCGTGCCCTGAATTTTATTCTCCGCTTAATATTCCGGATACTTCAGGTTTTTTTGAATATCAACTTGCAATGCACCTTCGCCTTCGGGATAAAGAGGCATCACTTCCGCAGACATCACTGCTTGCTCACTTGGCACACCGGCTATTGGCAAGGGCCCCGTTTCAGCAGTTTCTTGTTTTAGTGCTTTGATATTGTAAGCTGCAAATTTCATGGAGACCAACACCATCGCCTCATACATTTTGGGTAGCTTGTTCCTTCGCTGCGAATTCGTGAAGATGTTTCCATGTCATATCCCACAGATCAACAGCCTCTAATGTCGGCACACAGAAATATTCCGTACCGGTTACTTTTCCTTTCTCTAGCTTTTTGTAAATGATCATGATCGCACACGGCGAAGCCTGTATCTCTCGGAACAGCGCTTTGTATTCCACTGTCCTTGTTGCATCGGCCTGATCAACTTTCCATTCACCACAATTACTCAAAATATAACCTGACATCATTTTTCCACCGCTTTCAAGTTGTGCTTTATAACCGGTGGTGATGAAGGTGTATTCTGAGAGGGTGGTGGGTTGGGCACGGAGGAGGTGGGTGAGGAGGAGTTGGGGGTATTTTGAGGGGTTTGAAATATGAGTTTGTATCAACAATTGGATTACTGTAAAATCTTAAATTCTAAAGATGAACAGTCCGAATAGAATAACTTTTTTGGATTTTGATCGTTAAATTTTTATTTGTCAGGGTTAGTTTAACTACTTTTCGCCCTAATCAATTGTTAAATCGATCATTTTCTTCGATAAAATCAATAATTTAGACGACATGAGCAATGAGTTAAGAGTTTTTAAAGAGTCAGCAAACCTTCTTGCTTGGTCTAAAAGTTCGGTGGACTACAATTCCGAAAATCGCGAAGGATTGAGTCCTCAAGAAATTTCTGCTGTCGTTTTCAATTCAATAGTTAAAAATTCGGAGAATTATATTTTTATGTACGAGGATAAACTTTCTGGGGACTTAGAAAGCATAGATCCTGAATTGAGAATTTCAATCGATAACTTTCTTCGCGAAGGGAAGAAAATGGTTGTCGTTGTGGATATCAAGCCGATAGAGTCAGATTTTGAAGCGTTCATGGAGCGCACCAGAATTTTAAGTAGTGATTTGCGTATATTTAAGGCTAGTGAACAGTTTAAGAGTGCGCTTAAAGAAAAGCTGAACGGAAATTTTTTCATGTTAGTTGCTGATGATAGTTTATATAGACTTGAGAAACAGGAGGACGATCGGACATGGACTGCAACATGGTCATTTAATAACAGGCAGGAAGCTCTGCGTTTGAAAGGAGCGTTTAATTTTGCCTTCACTAAACTTGATCGAAATAGTATTATTATACCAGAATTGGGTTAAAGGCATACACAAGTAGTATTTTAGCATATTCCTTTCTAAACCAATATGCTTTTCGCTTTGCTACTTGTTGCATTCACGGACTCTCCATTTGATCCTTCTAATTTTGCTTCTTGGTTTGAGCTTTTTACTGCTCTGAATTTCGCGTATGCAGGTTTCGTTCATAAGCCTGCAGAAGGCAAACAAAAAGCTGACAGTGATCATTTTAAATTTTTGATTAGGGATGAATCGGTAATACTCAAGACGTTCACCTCATACGTCATTAACAAGTTTGATCGTTTGGAGATACTTGGCTATATGACTCCAAAGTCCAAAAAATTGTTGGATCAAATACATAATCGAATGAATTCGCTCAAGGAGCGAAATGAAGAGTTTGGCAGTTTTTACCTTGGATTCTCCCAGCCATTCGTAATTGCGGGTTCTTATGGCTTGCTAGCTTTGGCCTGGATAGGGGCACATAAATTATTTGAATTAAAGGATGATTTAATTTGCAATATTTTCTGGGAAATTACTCCCGCAATTTTAATTCTTAGTATTTGGTGCTTTGTTAATTCGCTTCGAAGAACTAAGGTTGGTGTGAGTCCGTCGCCTTGGATTACACTGATATTAATCGGTGCAACATTTGTTTTTTGCATTGTAGATGGTAGTACAATCTGCAACCTTGCAAAATTGATTTTGCCATTAAGTATTTTCGGAAACAATTATGAGTGGATGTTGGGAAGTTTGCTGGTTATTTTTCCTTATGCAGTCATCATTATTCGTGCAATTATTCGCTCATCATTTTATTTGGTATCTGGGGTTTGGATAGTTATCTACATACTCCCAACAATACTGAACCGCCGAAGAATAATTGATAAAATGTCACATTGTGAAGAATTCGCGCAGGAAGTGGCTGATAAATTGAATCCATTGTAGAATGCAGCATACTGAACGATATTTGTTTGTAATGATGAACTGCGATTTGTATTCATGCTCATCCAAATATTTCGAAACGTGAAAAATCAGCAACTATCATTTCTACAGAGTTTAGCAATCGAAAGCAGATCAGAACGACTCCTCGTCCTCGCCGG
>JANOVT010000319.1:0-22629 GCA_031417525.1 Flavobacteriales bacterium
TACGAAATGTTTGTCAATGACAAAGGCGAAAATGAATATCAGTGGGGACCATTGACTAGTCTGGGTGAGAACATCAATACAACAGATGGTTTTGAAGGCCAGCCTTCATTGAGTGGCGATGGTAAAACATTATACTTTGTAGGCGTAAGACCTGAATGCATTCCAGACGCCAGTGGAAATTTTTCACATGATATTTTTTCAAGCAAAAGACAAAGTGATGGAACCTGGGGACTTTGTAAACCTCTTGATTCACGCATAAATACGAAAGGTCAGGAAAAGGCACCTTTCATGCACAGTGATAGTAAAACGTTATACTTTGCAAGTGATGGACATATTGGAGTGGGTAAATCCGATTTGTATTACTGCAGATTCAACGATGATGAATCGATCAAAGAAATTAAGAACATCGGTTACCCTATCAATACAGAAGAAGATGAATTGGGCATTGTCGTAACAAGCGATGGAGAACTTGCCTATTTCGGCGCAAAGAATTTTCTGGGCAGTAAAGGTTGGGATGTCTTTCAATTTAAAATGCCGGAGAAAGCGAAACCTGAAAAAGTCATGCTCATCAAAGGACAAGTAAAAGACAAAGACGGCACACCTGCCCAAAATGCAAAAGTTGAAATCACCTATTCCGAATCCAAACAGAAGGAAGAAGTGAAAGTGAATAACGATGATGGTACTTACGCAGCGATCGTCAAAATCGAACGCAATCAGAATGTGACGTTGAGTGTAGAAGGGGAAGGACTTGCTTTCAATTCGCGACTGGTAGCAAAAAAAGACATACCGGCACCGGTTGTTTCGAAGCTGAATATGCAGACTTCACAGATTTCTCAAGGTGAACCATTTGTGATCAACGACATTTATTATACAACGAACAAAGCCGACATTGAAAAAGACTCCAAACTTATTCTGGATGCATTCGCTGATTACCTCAATGACAATCCATCGATGGAAATAGAAATTAGTGGTCATACTGACAACATAGGTGACGACAAAACAAATATGGCCTTATCGGCAGAGCGGGCATTTGAAGTGATGAGTTACCTGGCCTCACATGGTGTTTCAGGAAAACGGATGACCTACAAGGGCTACGGAGAATCCAAACCAGTTGGTGATAACAACACCGACGAAGGCAGAGCTAAGAACAGACGCACCGAGTTTATGGTGCGCAAACTTTAATTCAATGGAGAATGGTGAATGGAGAATGGAGAATTCTTTTTATTCGTGCCTTCTCCTCATTCGTGAGTTGAAAATGGATTCTCCCCAACGATAACTTCGTCTTCTCAATTCTCAATTCTCAATTCTTCATTCTCCATTTTCAACTATCCTTTGAAGGAAATATAACTCTCCGATATATTCTTGATCCCTTCCTCATAGCGCGTGTATTTAAACTCAGGGAATCGTGCGAAAAATTTGGTGCTATCAAAAACATAGTCCTGTTCGCTCTGATACAGCATCTCCATGCTTTCACGAATAACGGGCATAAAGACACCAAGCAAACGGATCATCCATTTGGGCAATATCATCGTTGATTTTTGCACATTAAAAATTCGTTTGGACATCGCAAGAAATTCTTTACCTGTGAGAGTGTGTGCGTCTGTCGGCAAATGCCAAGTTTGTCCGTACGCATCATCTGTGTTGCCAAGCAGTGCAGTTGCTCTGCCGGCATCCGGAGTGTAAGTAAATGAATGTTTGAATCGATCACTGATCATCCATTGCGGACTTTTATTCTTCACCAAATTATCGAAGACCATTACCTGAACAAAACTGAGTGGTGTATCTGGACCATAAAAATCAGCAGCACGTGCAACAAGCGCTTTTAGCTTACCGGCTTTCACTTCTGTCATCAGCATCTCGATAATCGTTGCACGCACTTCGCCCTTTTTACTCGAGGGATGAATGACAGTAGATTCTGTCATGATTCCATTTACTGAACCGTAGGCATACACATTGTCGAAGAATACGAGTTTTGCATTGTGTGTTTTACATGCCTCAATGGTATTTTTCATAATCACCGGCCATTGTTCTTTCCACAACTGAATATTGTATTTTAATCCGGCGGTGAGATAAACTACTTCGCTCCCCTTCACCGCTTCTGAAACCATGCGGGGATCCAAAAGATCAGCAACCACCAATTCATCATTGTCATTTACTTTTTTTGGATGACGACTCACTAATCGAACCTGCTTGCCCATGCGTTGAAGTTCCTTTGCCGTGTGTGTAGAGATGACGCCACCGGCGCCGAGAATTGTCTGAACCATTTTTTGTAATTATGGAACAAACGTAGAAGTGCTGGTTTCAATCTTACTTACAAGAAACTGCGAAATGCTTAAGATCGAAGGTGAGTTGTATTTGAAATAGGGTAAACATGAAGGAGGGTGAGTGTGAGTGTGAGTGTGAGATTTGAGAAAATGCAGTCAACCTCTCAGAACTCACACTCACTCTCACACTATTTCAACAAGGCTAATGTGTGAGTGTGAGAGTGAGAATGAGTGTGAGTTTTGAGACTTAAAACAAACTCCCCTGCTCGCCCTTTGGTTTTGATGGATCGCGTGGCTTATACACTTTTTTCGCGGGAGTCGGAAAATCAGCTCCTGACAATTTCTGCGCTTTGAATTTCGCCATGTCTTCTTCTAATCCTTCCACTTCAAACTCTATATCATCTGGATTCTGCGGTTCAAAAAGTTCATCGTTGCGATCAATTTCAATTTTATCCGGAGTACGCGCTTTGATCATTTCCGTCAATAAATTTTCTGATTCAATTTCACGTTGTGGGTCCGCTTCGATGAGATCAATATTCAGCACCGGATAAGTCGTCAATCTGTTGCCAATCGCTTTCAAGCCTTTCACAGCAATGAATTCACGCAAACTGATGCTTTCATCCATCTTGTTTTTCGCAATCTTATTGCGCTTATCGAAACGCAGATAGATCACAGGATGATGCAACAAAGTAGCTAATCCGAGTTTGGATTTTGAATGTTCTGAAATAAACGTTACAGGTCCCTTCGAAGATTCGATCAAAAAACGTTTGACGAACCACTGTTCTTTTTCGCCATCAAAATAAACAGCCGTCAAAGGCTTTTCCGGAATCCATTTTTCAACGATGACTTTATTTTCATCGAAGTGTGTCGACAGATCCGGCACTATGAGTTTATAAACGCCGGAACTCAGAACCACGAGTATTTTATCTTCTGCATTAAAGTCGCCCAGGAATTTCCCATGCCCTTCTTCATTCAATCGCATCACACTTTCATCAAGCCAGATACGACGTGCACCCAATGTAGAAATGCCTGCCTGTTTCAACTCGACTTTCTTCACCGGATATTTCGTCACCACGTTACCAATAGCATCGCGACCTTTGATTGCCAATTCGGAGAAGTCCACATCGAACTTCAGCTTTTTCACTCTTTCGATTTGACGCAAGTGAATAGTTACTACTTCTGCTTCACCGTTCGGATTCGCAGAAAAATGAAGAATTTCACTGCCTGATGTTCCTTTGGTCAGATCGTATTCTTTATCACGAGTGATGGCAGTCACAGCAAAACGTTTCATCATGGCTCCGTTCTTTTTGCCATCGCCATAAATGAGATTGTAGATCGTGCGTTTATCATCCTTTTGCCAGACAGCAACGTGGATGATGTCTTTGCCGGCAAAGGCTTTCGACTCAACACGTTTCACCAACATTTTTCCATCACGACGGAAAACAATAATGTCGTCAATATCAGAACACTCACCGATGTATTCACCTTCATCTCTTTTTAATCCGGTTCCGATAAAACCTTCGGCGTAATTCACATACAACTTCGCATTTGCAATGGCAGCTTTCGAAGCTTCCACCACATCAAATTGTTTGAGCTCCGTCTTGCGGTCTTTGTCTTTTCCGTATTTACGTTTGAGTTCCTTGAAATAATCGATACATGTTTCAACGAGTTCTTTCAATTTCAACTTCACCGACTTAATGTCGCCTTCGAGTTTTTTGATGAGCTCATCTGCTTTGAATGCGTCGAATTTTGAAATACGCTTGATTCGGATTTCCGTCAGGCGGGTTACATCATCATCAGTTACATCACGGAAAAAATCTTTCACAAACGGTTTGAGTCCTTTGTGAATTGTCTCTAAAATTTCTTCCCACGTTTCCGCTTCTTCAATTTTGCGGTAGATTCTCTTTTCAATGAATATTTTTTCAAGAGAAGAAAAGAACCATTGCTCGTTCAATTCACTCAAATGAATTTTTAACTCCTCCTGAATAAGATCTTTGGTGTGTTCGGTTGAAATGCGCAACAATTCATCGACACCGATAAAAATTGGTTTGTCCTCCGAAATCACGCACGAGTTGGGAGAAATACTGACTTCACAATCGGTGAAAGCGTAGAGTGCATCAATCGTTTTATCTGGTGAAGTTCCCGGTGCAAGGTGAATGATAATCTCCACTTTGTCGGTCGTCAGATCTTCTACCTTTTTAATTTTGATCTTACCCTTCTCGTTTGCTTTGAGAACAGAATCAATCAAAGAAACAGTGGTGGTACCAAAAGGAATTTCAGAAATAATCAGCGTTTTGTCTTTGTCATCTTTTCGAATGCGCGAACGCACTCGAATTTTTCCACCGCGAAGACCACCATTATAATCGGTGCAATCCGCCAATCCGCTTGTCTGAAAATCGGGCATGATGCGTGTGCGTTTGCCACGCAATACATCTATGCTCGCATCAATCAACTCGTTGAAATTGTGCGGCAGAATTTTACAAGCAAGACCCACAGCGATCCCTTCCACTCCTAATGCCAGAAGCATCGGGAATTTCATTGGAAGTGTATCCGGCTCTTTGTTGCGGCCATCGTAAGAACTCAACCATTGCGTTGTCTTCGGATTAAAAACAACTTCCTGAGCAAATTTATTAAGCCGGACTTCGATGTATCTGGGAGCTGCAGCAGAATCACCGGTGTAAATATTTCCCCAGTTACCCTGCATGTCGAGCAGAATATTCTTCTGCCCGATCTGCACCATCGCATCACCAATACTCGCATCACCGTGCGGGTGATACTTCATGGTGTTACCGATCACGTTCGCCACTTTATTGTAACGACCGTCATCCATTTCCCACAAAGAGTGAAGGATACGACGCTGCACGGGTTTTAATCCATCATGAATATGAGGGACCGCGCGTTCTAGTATGACATAACTGGCATAGTCCAGAAACCAGTCCTGGTAAAGGCCTTGTACCTGTACGACATCACTTAGTTGGCCATCTTCCGGCACTTCTCCGTCGATATTTTGAATGTCTTCTGACATGATTGCTTAAAAATTCTATTGTTCAATTAGGTCTTCAGTGACAACTACAGCAGTAGCATCATCCTTCTCAATCTTCAAATTCCGGATAATAAACTCTTGCCTATCCGGTGTGTTTTTACCCATGTAAAACTCAAGCATGTCTTTCAAATGAGAATCTTTTCCAATCACAACAGGCTCAAGTCGGATATCCGGTCCGATAAAGTTTTTGAATTCATCCGGTGATATTTCACCCAATCCTTTGAATCGGGTGATCTCAGGTTTTACTCCCAACTTGGCAATTGCAGCCTGACGTTCCTGATCGTTGTAGCAGTAAATCGTTTCCTTTTTATTTCTTACCCGGAAGAGCGGTGTGGTCAAAACAAATAAGTGTCCGTGCTTTACCAGATCAGGGAAAAACTGGAGGAAGAAAGTGATTAACAGCAATCGGATGTGCATCCCATCTACGTCGGCATCGGTGGCGATTACTACTTTATTGTATCGCAAAGCTTCCAATCCATCTTCAATGTCGAGAGCAGCTTGCAGCAAGTTGAACTCTTCATTTTCATAGACCACTTTTTTGGTCATGCCGTAAGTGTTCAATGGCTTACCACGCAAACTGAATACCGCTTGTGTCTGCACATTGCGGGAGATGGTTATCGAACCGCTGGCGCTGTCGCCCTCGGTGATAAACAAAGTGGTCTCCGGCGCGTCTTCTTTGTTGTCGACGAAATGCACTTTGCAATCGCGCAGTTTTTTATTGTGAAGATTCGCTTTCTTGGCGCGATCACGAGCGAGCTTCTGAATTCCTTGTAGTTCCTTTCGTTCACGTTCACTCTGCAGAATTTTCTTCAACAATGCATTGGCAGTGTCCGGATTTTTATGCAGGAAATTATCAAGTTCCTTTTGCAAAAACTCCAGGATAAAAGCTTTCATGCTTTTACCATTGGGTTCGATCTCATTCGAACCTAATTTGGTTTTGGTCTGCGATTCAAAAACAGGCTCAACTACTTTAACGGCGACAGCAGATACAATTCCGGAACGCACGTCCACTGCTTCATAATCCTTTCCGAAAAAATCACGAATGACTTTGACATAGGCTTCACGGAAGGCAGCCTGGTGTGTACCACCTTGAGTAGTGTACTGACCATTGACGAAACTGTAATAGTCCTCGCCATAACTATTTGTATGCGTGAGTGCTACTTCGATATCCTCACCGCGCATGTGAATGGTAGGATATAGCTGATCTTCACTGAGGATGGCCGCCAGCAAATCCCTTAGTCCATTTTCACTTTTAAATTTTTGACCATTAAAAATAATCGTCAGACCAGAATTCAAATAGCAATAATTCCACAATAGTTTTTCAACGTATTGCGCGCGGTATTGAAAATTGTGGAAGACTGTCTCATCCGGGACAAAAATCATGGTCGTTCCATTCTTCGAATCCGTCTTTCCGATTTTGTGGTCCTTGATAATATTTCCTTTCTGGAATTCGGCAATTTTCGATTCGCCTTCCCGCACGCTTTCCACCTTGAAGTAGCCACTAAGTGCATTCACCGCTTTGGTGCCGACACCGTTCAATCCGACACTCTTTTTAAATGCGCGAGAATCGTATTTACCACCTGTGTTGATTTTGGAAACGCAGTCGATCACTTTTCCCAATGGAATGCCACGGCCGTAGTCGCGAACCATCACTGTATTTTCTTTAATGGTGATGTCAACGGTTTTCCCATGACCCATCACGTACTCATCAATGGAATTGTCGATGATCTCTTTCAGAAGAACGTAGATACCGTCATCGTAGGATGATCCATCGCCGAGTTTGCCGATGTACATACCGGGGCGAAGCCGGATATGTTCATGCCAGTCGAGCGACCGGATATTATCCTCTGTGTATTGAACTTGTTGAGACATCTCTGAAATTTGCAGGTAAAAAAATACTTTGCGAATTTACGAGCGAGAAAGCCCGTGGGGACTGCATTTTAAATGAGTTTTTAACAACGCCAACTTCCCGGAAGGCAATAAACACAAGGGTTCTACATTTACCAACAAAATTCCTGTCTGAAACTATGAAAAAGTTCTGCCTGCTGATTCTCATCGTCATTGCCCTCGCTCAAACTGCCTGCAATGATGGTAAAACCATTTATTCTGAACATCAAAAATTAGGAGACGACTACAATTGGTATAAAAAGGACATCAAGACGTTTGTGTTTGATGTCAAACAGAACAGCCACCCATTTGAATTTGTACTGGATTTGCGGTATGCGAGCGGCTATTATTACGACAAAGCACTACTAACTATCACTGAAACAAACCCTTCCGGTGAAAAAATCCGTCGAGATTTAGAAATTGCGATTCGTGACGCCAAAGGTGAGTTTATAGGTGACAAGGGCTATGACATCATCGACCTGGAGTATGTTCTGGATGAGAAAAAAGATTTTCCTGTTTTCGGAAAATATACCTACGAAATATCACAAGATATGCCGGATGTGGATCCGTTGGAGTTTGTGATGGAGGTAGGGTTGGTGGTGAGGGAGAGAAGCGAGAAGTGAGAAATCAGAGGTCAAAGGTCAGAGGTCAGAAATCAGAGGTCAGATGTCAGAAGATCGTAGTGGCAGAAAATTTTCTGCCGTGACGCTAAAGCGTCGGCATCATGCCAACCCAAATTTTCAGCTTCTGCATTAACCTTGCAGCGCAAATCATCCAAAATCGTGTCCGCCGAGATTTCCAATAATATTCATCGTGCTGCGCAATTACTCCGTGGCGGGCAGCTCGTGGCCATTCCAACCGAAACAGTTTATGGACTTGCTGCGAATGCGCTCAATCCTGATGCCGTGGTGCAAATTTTTGATGTCAAAAACCGTCCGCATTTTGATCCGTTGATCGTGCACGTTTCATCAATAGATGCTGCTAAAAATTTAGTGGAAGTGTTTCCTCCACTTGCGCAAAAGCTCGCAGAGCAATTCTGGCCGGGACCACTCACAATTGTCTTGAAGAAAAAAGATGTCGTCCCGGATATTGTCACAAGTGGATTAGATACCGTTGGTATCCGCATGCCTCATCACCCGCTCACTCTAGAACTTCTGAAAAGTCTGGATTTTCCTTTGGCTGCTCCAAGTGCAAATCCATTCGGATACATTTCGCCAACAACTGCGCAACATGTTGCCGATCAATTGGGCGAAAAAATTCCGTTTATTCTCGACGGCGGACCTTGTCAAGTTGGACTTGAATCTACCATCATTGATCTTACCACTGACACTCCTGTTATATTAAGACTTGGAGGTTTGCCGGTAGAAAAAATAATAGAGTGTATTGGACAAGTGATTGTGAATACTTCTAGCAGCAGTTCTCCTTCCGCTCCCGGGATGCTTATGTCACATTATGCACCGCACAAAAAATTAGTGTTAGGTAATATCGAAGAATTGATCATTCAACATCGCGATCAAAAAATTGCCATCCTAAGTTTCGAAAAGAGTTACAAGAATTTTCAGAATAAAGTTCTTTCACCAACAGCAAATTTGAATGAAGCGGCAAAAAATCTATTTGCAATGATGAGACAACTGGATGAGGAAAATCCTGATCTGATTATTGCAGAACAAGTGCCCGATGTAGGAATCGGTCGGGCCATCAATGACAAACTTAAACGCGCCAGCGCCAAATAGAGCGACTCGATCGGGTCGAAATGGAATCAACGCAGGTTTAAGATTCAACAATTCAAGATTCAAAGATTCAAGAATTCAAACGAGATCAGTTGAATATTGAATTGTTGAAAGTTTGAATTATTGAATCCACCCACTGGCCATGATCTTCAGAATTGAAGTTCGTTGCAAAAAAAAGCCCCGCATGTGCAGGGCTTCTAAATCAGACTCCGTGTTATTCCACAGGAAGAAATGAATAATTTTTTCCGTAGAACAAATGTTGTTGTGCGAAATTTTCAGGATAGGTCACTTTCACATCGGTAATATTTCCTGAAGCATCCATCACAGGTTCTAACAATGGATTTACCATTGCATTGAAAGGAGCAATGTTGAATTTCGCAGCTCTGTCGATGACTTGCTGACGGATTGCTTGATCCACCTTTTTTCCATAATTATCTGCAAGTTTTGCCGCGGCAACAAAATCACCTTCAGAAGTGATTCGTTGAACTTCCATGAGCAGTTCGCCTATATGCACTCGCATTTTATCGTAGTCTTTGATGTCGTAATACAATTTGCCATCACGCGTCACTTCCGCAATGCTTCCATCTGCTTTTCCTTTTTCAAGTATCCAACGACTGATCCACGCGCGGTTTCTCATGTGCGCTTCTTCAAGGTCTTTGCCCTCACCTACTCTTCGCAATTGAACCAATAAACCGGAGCGCAGGTAACCATCATACTCCGCTTTTCCAACTTCCAGACTTGGCATCAGTCCAAGTTCAACCAATTTCGGATCAAGAATAAAATAGAGTGCAACAAGATCAGCTCTGCCTTCCTCAATTGTACTAGCATAGTTCTTTAAAGTCTCACGAGGCTGACCAACATTGTCGTTGATCTTGCCGCTTGCGTGACCAATTACTTCATGCATGGCAGTGTGTAATTTACCTGCAAGTGATCCGTATTCTTTTGCCAAACGTACTTCCTCTTCATCATGTGCAAATTCACCGAGCAAACCAGAGCCGCTTGCTTTGTCATAAGCATCTTCGATATTTCCCAGGCTCACACTTTTGCTGCCAATTGCTCTTATCCAGTTTGCATTAGGAAGATTAACGCCAATAGGAGTTTGTGGAGAACCATCACCAGCTTCACCGGCAACGTTAACGATGTTGTAGGTGATACCAGTCACTTTTGCTTTCTTGAATTTTTTATCCGTTGAACTATTATCTTCAAACCATTGTGCGTTGTCCATCATCACTTTCATTCGGGCAGAAGCTTCAAAATCTTTTATTTCTACAATGCTTTCATAACTGCCGCGCATACCCACAGGGTCATTGTATGTTTCAACAAAACCTTGAATGAAATCGATATCACCTTCTGTAGCTCTGATCCAGCTCAGGTTGAAATTGGTCCATTTTTCCAGATCACCCGTTTTATAATATTCGATGAGGTGTCTCAATGATGCAGCTTGTTTGTCGTTTTCAGCCACTGCTTCCGCTTTTTGCAACCACATCACCACTTGTTCAATGGCAGGAGAATACATTCCACCAACCATCCACTTCTTTTCCACGATTGCTCCGTTTTCTTTTACCAACTTGCTGTTGAGGCCATATTCAATTGGTGATCGATCACCTGGAACACGCATCTTTTTGTAATAGTCTTCCACTTCCGTTTTCGTCACACCTTCATAAAAATTCACCGCAGAAGCAGCGACGATGTCTTTCGTTGTATCACTTTCTACTTTCATTGCCATGAAATCATTATCAAAAATGGCTTTTTTTACTTCATCTGAAATTGAAGTTCCTGTGGCTTTGCACGCTTCATCAAACCAGGGACCGGAGAAAGCAGGCACCAATTTATTGCTTCCATAGTGATGATGAATTCCGTTGTGTGCCCAAATCTGTTTGAGGTACAATTCCAGATTTTTATAATCGGAAGAATTCTTATCACCTGAATACGTTGAGTATATTTTTTCTACAGCATGACGAATGGCCAGGTTGTATTTGCAATTCTGATCCCACATGATATCGCGACCTGCAAGACCTGCTTCATACAAATAGTAAACAAACTGTTTTTGTTTCAGTTCCAGGCTATCCCATTGTGGGATGTAGTAGTGCAAGACGCGCAAATCAGCGAATTGCTCACTTTGATAAAGTTTTCCATCTTCGCCGATGATGCGTTGATCGACCGGCTTTTCTTCTTTTTTAGGAGCTTCAGTCGCAGGTTTGGGCTGTTCGCTGCAGGCAGATAATCCGGCAACCATCACACCCATAAGGAAGTAATTTCTGAAATTCATTGTTGTGGGGTTAATTTTTGGAAGGCGAAGCTAAGGAGAATGCAGAATTCACCACCCGACCTTTCCAAAAACTGAAAATCGGCCTGATTTAACTTTTGCGATTTAGTTGATCAAAAAGGAACAGACATTAGTTAATCACAAGTTTCTCTATAAACACCCTGCCTGACTCTTCAGAACATTTCAATTGAATGAATCCTGTAGTTTGAATTGACTCCAGGGGCAAGTTATAAGTTGAACCTTTAAAGTTTTCACTAAATAACAACCGTCCTGTCACGTCAAAAACTTCCAGATGCCAATATCCTTGAGGAATGATCAGCATCGCAAAATAAGAAGCCGGATTCGGAAATACCTTCATTCCCACATGGTTGATTTCGGTCACATCTGTCCAAACGACACTTGGTGTTGTGGACACACATCCGGAAGATGAATGGATGACAGCATAAATTTCAAAAGCACTTTGAAATTCGATGACATCCAAAACATGAAGTGTATCAGAACCAAAATTTTCAAAGAATTGACCGGACGAATACCAAATGACATTGCTTCCGGCCTGCAGATCCGGAATGGTAATTACACCTGTGAATAAATCAAATGAAAGTTCATATAATGGTGTCTCCTCTAAAGAAATAATCACGGTATCGCGCACTTCGCAAAAAGGATTTGTGCCGACACCGATCACCTGGTGAATTCCGGGGGATTCCAGCATGAGATCTAATTCACTTGATGTTTCCTCCATTAATTCTCCATCCACGATCCAGGAGTAATCTTCTATGTAACTTTGAGTCATCGATAATTCGAGTGTCGAGTTCACACAATCAACCAAACTGTCATTCTCATTTTGCATGACGGAACAATCGAAAATTTGATGAATCACCTCATTAGTAATAATTGCAGGATTGTTATCGAATTGAATGGTGGCTATATTTTTAATCGTTGAAAAAACCGGAAGATTATCGCGTATGTGTATTTTGAATGAAATATGACCATGACTTGCCGGCTCATCCGATGCGCTGTCAGCAAGAAAAATATCATTAAAAAAGAATTGCAACGTTCCATCACTTAAGACATTCAATTCAAAATCATGCGACGCCGAAGTAATTTGAAATGTCGTAAAATCCAGTCGGTCGTGATCCAACGAATCCTCAATCATGACATTATAAGCGACGCCATTCCCGATATTCTGAAAGTCTATGACATATTCCAGTTCACTCCCTGCCAACACAAAATGTTGAGTAGAATATCCCACAGGCACTGCGGATTTAGTATTTGGATCATAGCTGCATGAAACGATGTGAGTTGCTTCGTTAAGCAATTCAAAAACCTGATTTCCGCCCAAGTCATAGCCAACAGTATTGGATGTAATCACGACATCAGAACCCGCGAAATCGGGTAAAGGAGAAAGCAATTGAAACACTTCGTTCACCATTTCTCCCGGAGCCAATGAGTCAAACGAAAAATAGATCAGTTGACCAACAATTGAATCGGCGCCTGCTACATTAATGATCGATTGATATAAGGGATCAATGCTGAGAACAGTTTTGACATTGACAGAATCAGTACTTTGGTTCAACATGCTTAAAGTATGATTAGAAATCTGATTACACAAAAAGTTGGGTATGTAAACTTCCACATTTCCTGTGAAAAAAGTATCCGGCGCAAGCACCGGAATACGACCATACAATCGTGGAAATAATCCCAATTCGTCTATCACTCCATCATACGTATAATTTGGATTGCTTGTTAAGTTAAACAAATATTGGTCAGCAACATTAAAAACAAAATCAGATCCGAACTCAAAATCAAACTGTTCGGATCCATTGCTGCTCAATGCAACCACATTCGTTCCTGTTGTGACGCCATTAAACTTCAAAAACGGATTTATAAGATCAGAAATTTCTCCGCTTGCTAACAACGTTCCCTGAATACCTGATTCGATAAGTGGTTCACCGACAGTATTCATTCCATCAAGATTATAATCGTAATAGAATTGAAAACCTATATTGTAAAAACAACTACCATCTTCGATTTCGGCATCTGGATCATAATTGACAGCATCGGAATGCGTGCAACCGTTGCAATCCGCACCAAATACACAGAGTGCGTTGTCAGTCAATGCATCAATGTCATAATTGCACGCCAGAGGATTTGTGCAACCGAAATAAGCATTACAAGATCCGGGAGGATAACACAAGCCCAATGTACTTCCATCCGTCTGCCATGACATCGGGTCGTGAACATAAAAAATGGAAGTATTTGAAACATCGTCGTAAACAGACAGATTAATCGAATATAAAGGCTCTCCATCAGTGGTAATTTGAGCAATCAGTACCCGATTATCAGGAGGTTGAGGAACGGCGCAGGGATGTTGTGGTTGTGCCTGGAGACTAAACATCAACCAGTTTGCATTCGTTTGTTGTCCAAATACATTATACACGAGATCGCTTAAATAATCCTTCAATCGAAAATTACGGCAAATGGAATCCAAGGTGAAACTTTCTACAGCAAATGAATTCATAATAGCGATCGGCGGGTAGGCCATTGCCCATAGCGGGGAGGTTTGCATACCGTGCTCCAATGTATTGCCGATGGTGATGTAGCTATCCATCGATTCATAACTTAAAGTATCAGCCCATGAACCGGGATACTCCAACATGCAAGCTGATTGATTGTTCCAAATCCGGTTGTTGGATGATCCCAATACACATTCAGAAGACGAATTGTCGTGGTTGTTATTTATACTGACGACCCTGTCATTTGCATCCACCGTATGCGCATAAATGCGATATGTCTTAAAACCTGTCGGATAGCCAGGAATTGTCCCATCATCCTGATAATACAATTCCCATGTGATGGTATCAAGTTGAGCAACCATCACGAGGGGAAGGAAGATTAAAGAAAATATCAGGATTGTTTTCATGAATTGCAGGTTTCGAGTTCAGCTACACTTACGAGATGCAAGAACGGGAAGAATTGCACAAGTAGACTCAATAAAGTTGTTCGAAATACGCTGTCAGATTGCGTGAAAGATCAACTAAATCTCTGATGTCCCAGATCAGTGGGCTTCCTGGAGACCATCCCTCCCAACAATAAAGTCATAAATTTGCTGTTTCTGAACAAACTGAAATTCATGAAAAAGCTCCTGCAATTGTTTTTGGTATTCGCGTGCCTGCTGAGTTTTCAACCAGCTGATGCACAAACAAGCTCCAAAGGTTTTGACTATCAAGGTCATCAGAAAATGAATAAAAAAGCAGCTCGTTGGAGCAAACATCGGATGAAGGCGTCCGATGGTGATCAATTGAACCTTAAATGCAGTGTGCGTAAGTCAAGACGTGCGGCACGACAAAATCACTCTTGAAAATACCATTCTGTCCATTCAGTCGTCTAAGAAATGAGGAGTAAGACTATTCCTTCTTATCTGTTTTTCTGACTTTCATTTTCGCGATTTGCATCGCGTGCTTTTTCAAATCAGCCAAATTTACTTTCAACTTTACCACTGGGGTTTCGGGTGCTCCCAACAAAAATCCCCAGGGCTTCACTGCATCTATTCGATCGAGAATCAATTTGATTATTGCAATAAGAGGAATGGAGAGAAACATTCCAGGAATTCCCCACATGGCAGCACCGGCAATCACGGCCAGCAAAGACGTGAAGGCATTCAACTTCACTTTGGAGCCAACAATGTTTGGGACTAAGAAATTATTATCTACTACTTGAATCACCGAATACATAATCAAAACATATAACACATGCACCGGTGTTTTTGTCATAAAAGCAATGAGCATATAGATCGTCATCGCAATCATAGCGCCGAGGTACGGAATAATGTTAAGCAACGCACCCATAATACCCAATACAATAGCGTACTCCATTCCCAAAATGAAAAGACCGACACTATTGAGCACTGCTATAATCAGCATTTCAATAAACAAACCATGCAAATAACTTTGAATAATTGATTTTGTTTCCACAAGCACTTCACTGACATTCTCTCCATTTTTTTCACCAAAAACCTGATGCAAAAATTTGACTAAATGCGGCTGATAATAAAGCATCATGAAAATATAAACAGGTGTGAGAATCGCTGCCGATAATAAACCTCCCACCATACCCAGCGTATTTCCGATCATCGTGCTGCTCTTACCAACCAGCTCTGTACGGAAGTTGGCAATACTTTCCTGGATCTTTTTTGCGCTCACATTAAATATTCCGGACAGCTTGCTTACAGAATTATCAATCAAAACATTGAATTTATCCAATAACTGTGGAAGTGCTTCACCGAAAACAGTTAATTGTGTGGACAGCAAAGCAATCGCCAAGGTTAATAGTGCCATCGTTGAGAATACTACGATTGACACAGCAAGAATTCTACGCAAACCCTTACGCGTTAAAAACTTCACCAGCGGACTTAAAAGAATGGCAAAGAGCAAAGCAAAGGTGAGTGGCAACACAATACCAGCCGTGAGCACAAGAATGTCGACGGTGAGATAAATACCCACCAACAACAGTGCAGCTTTCGCATAGAACGGAAACTTAAGAAAGTCAGTCATACAGCTACTTTATTCTGAGCCGATATTTCTTTCGCGATTGTTCGCTTTTCGTTTGAAAAAGTTGAAAAGAGAACCCGAAAGCGTTTTCACCGCTTCCGGGTTTCTTTCTACTATGTTTTTCACGCCTATCATCACTGCTGAGCCAACCAACTTATTCAGTGGACTTCGCAACACACTTTGCACCGCGAGTTTTGCCACAAAACCTGTCGCCAAACCTATGGATGAATTCATCAAACTGTTCTTTACTTCAGGTGAGGTCACTGCGTTGATGATTGTATCCTTGATCAAGTTTATCGGTTTCATACTTTCATATACCACCATAAACTGAGCTTTCAATTGCGTGCCATCTTCAGCTTGTTGAATTTCAAGTAAGCGAATCGCTTCACGCAGCTCTTCCAGGGTTGTTATATTTTCGGTGACCATCAGTTATAAAATGTGCTTAATGATTCGTTCACTCATTGGTTTCTTCACCCAACTTTCACGAAAAAGATGAAATAAAATGCCGACAATCAGATAGAAGATAGCTACGTACAAGAACCCCAGATAGTTGTTTCCGGTTTGTTGACCAAGAAACAACGCTACACTGATACTAAGGATCACTACAAACATGGTAATAAGTACCAACACCACCAGGCTTGAGGCAAACGAAGTCAGCAACGATGTTGTTTTCTCCAATGCCTTCAATCTGCCTAGTTCATGTGTCGATCTGGCATAGGCTTCTGCCCTATTCACCAGTTCTTCAATCATGTCTTCTTTATTCTCCATAGCTTTTCGCGATGTGTTACAAAAATGTGTCTTACTCAACAATCGTCAACATCGAGACGCGAACGTAAATAATTGAATTAAGATCGGCCATTCGCGGCAGACATGACTTTGGCCTCAGCTTCTTCCATTTTGTGCTTCGCCTGACCGGCCATATTCACTGCCTCTTCTTTCATGTTATCAAATTTTTTGGAAGCTCCGTCGATCATGTCATCGAATTTGTCCTTCAGTCCATCCACATAGTCTTCACCTTTCTTGGTGATCTTCTTTCTTGTTTCTGAACCCTTATCAGGTGCCAGCAAGATACCCAGGGCTGCACCGGCTGCAACACCAGCTAAAACGCCCAACAAAATTTTTCCTGTACTCATAATTTTAATTTTTTAATTGAAATTCGTTTTGAATAGCATCACATATCATAGAAACAACGGACTATGATTATTCCTCTTCATCGGTGATTTCGTCAGACTCCATTTGATCCTCATCGTCATCAGCAACTATGGTGTCAGAAGGTTGCTTCTTATCAATGCCTTCTTTCTTTTGTCCATCAACCTGATCGCCCGGTTTAATGGCAGTTGGTGATTCAGGAAGAGGCTTCTTTTGATCTCTTTCTTCCTGTGTTTCGCGTGGTGTGGAATTGGTGGAAGTTTCTTCCTCTATTCCTGTGATTGGGTTTTTGCTCATTGTATTTAATTTATTGGATTGAACTTAATTAACACGACAAAAATGATCTGGTTGAATATGTTTGTTGTTACAGCTTTTTCGTCATCAATTACACAATTCGAGAGTTACATACATGCCGGAAATAAGAAGTGATAGATGGGAATGATGTAACAAATTCTAATTACCCTGTAAAGGCAATAGATAGACGTTTATTCATTTTTGAAAAAATCAATTTCCCTCTTTGAAAGTATTGATTCATCCATGACCAAACGCAAAAAAATACTATTACGAATCGCTCTTGCAATCCTCATTGTTTTTGTGCTGACCATTATTTGTATATCGCCGATCACGAAGTACCTGATAGAGAAATACAGTGAACAATACACTGGCAGAAAAATCACGATGGATTGGGTGTATGTGAATCTTTTCACAGGTACGATTCATTTCAACGATTTACAAATTCGAGAATCAAAAAGTGATAGCATATTCTTCAGTACCAATGGCATTGATGCTGATCTGGCAATGATGAAATTATTCAAAGGCACCTATGAACTCACTCACCTCACCTTGGATCATCCAAAAGGAACAATCATTCAAAACAATAAAAATTTCAATTTTGATGATTTGATTGAAAATTTCACAACAAATGACAGCATAGTTGAAATCACAAAAGAACTTACCCATCTCAATATTCTCGACATAAAAATTATAGATGGCTATTTCACTTACATTGAAGAGATTATACCAGTGAATTATTCCATCAAAGAAGTGAATATCGAGTGCACTGGCTATCGTTGGGATGTGGATACAATAGCTGCTACTTATTCCTTGTTGCCTGCCATAGGTCCCGGAGAGCTTGAAGGTGAATCCATGTTGAACATAAAAAACAGGGACTATCGAATAGGAACAAGGATGACAGCATTTGACATGCAATTAATCGAGCAATACTTAAAAGATCTTTCCAATTTCGGAACATTCTCTGCCATCTTAGATGCCGATATATATGCCTTTGGAAACCTCAAGAATGCGGAAAACATCACTGCGTCTGGTTCGCTGGCCTTGAGTGATTTTCATTTCGGAAAATCAAAAGCTGAAGACTATGCTTCCTTTGATAGACTTGAATTGGTCATCAACGAACTAAGTCCCATCAATCATAAATATCTCTTCGATTCTCTATGGTTGAATGAGCCATACATCAAATATGAAAGATATGACTCACTGGATAACATCCAGGCCATATTCGGTAAAGGCGGATCCAATATCGCATCGACACAAAGCAATTCTCAGTCTTCCAATCTCATTCTTGAAATTGCAGACTATGTGAAAGAACTTGCAAAAAACTTTTTTCAAAGTGTCTATCAATTAAACACGCTCAAAATAGAGAAGGCGAATATTGTCTACAGTGATTTTACTCAAAGAGAAAGTTTCTCCATGGAACTTGACCACTTTGCATTCGATGCAGATTCTATTGATAAAACACATGGATGGGTCGACTTCACCATGCGCTCTAAAATAAAACCTTATGGCGACCTTGTTGTGAAAATGGATATTAATCCGAAGGATAGCAGCGATTTCAAACTAAACTACCATTTCGATGAAATTCCGATTACGATGTTCAATCCTTATGTGATCTCACAATCATCCTATCATCTGGATCGCGGATCGATTGAATTAAAAGGTACGTGGATTGTCAGAAATGGCGTGATACAAAGTGACAACCATCTTCTGGTGATCGATCCAAGAGTCACGAGAAAATCACGAAGTAAAGACGCGAATTGGGTTCCCATTCCTCTCGTATTCGCCTTCATCCGTGAACGAGGCAATGTGATTGACTATGAGATACCCATTACAGGGGATTTAAAAGATCCAAAATTTCATTTACGTGACGTGATTTTTGATGTCTTGTCCAACATTTTTATTAAGCCTCCTACTACACCCTATCGATTGACTGTAAAAAATGTCGAAAAGGAAATTGAAGAATCACTTGAATTGAAATGGCCGATGAACAAAACTTCGCTGTTGCCTGTACAAAAAAGGTTTATTCAAAAAATAGCCGATCATATCGCAAAAAATCCAGATGTTACGATCACTGTGACACCTGAACTGAACATTGAAAAAGAAAAAGAGTACATTCTAATATACGAAGCGAAAAAAAAGTATTACAGTGCCACTTCTGGAATGAACAAAGGAGATAGTGATGAGGATGATGTGAATGCCATCGACAATATTTCCATGAAAGATCCCGCATTCATAAAGTATATCGACAAACTAGTCAAAGATTCGCTTCTCTTCACGATGCAATCCAAATTCGAGAAGATCATCAGCAAAGAAACGGTTCAAAAGAAACTCGACCAATTGATGAAGGAGCGAGAACAAATGTTTCTCGCAGAATTTAATGATGCCGGAATTTCCGGACATGTCATACTAAAGAAAGAATCCAAAAAAACTCCTTTCAATTGGTTTTCATTGTATCGTATTCAATACAACGGCAAACTTCCTGATGACTTGATAGAGGCAAATCAAAAAATGAACGAGTTGAATGACAAAGCTCCAAGAAAGGAGTTCAGAGAAGCCCGAAGAAGAAACAGAAAAACCAATCCAACGACCAAATAAAGACAATCATTTCTTAATTGGTATATGCAAGATGAATCCTACCCGCAAAATAAAAATGAATCATGTCACACGAGAGTCGATCATGTGCGTGAACCAATTCAAATGATATGAGCAAAAAATTTGAGCCTATAGTTCATGTGAGGAAATTCGCTGCTGATAAGTCGATCAAAATCAGTGACCAAACAATCGCAAAAACCAGGGAAGCAGGCAATTTTCTGACTGTACTGGCGGATGTATTTCTATTCATCTTGCGCGTGATACGAGAAACCTTTTCAAGAGATTTTGAATTCAAAGAATTTTTACTGCAGTGTTATCAGATCGGATATAAATCTCTACCTCTGATTTCAATTACCGGAACAATAATGGGTTTGGTACTTACCATTCAATCGCGACCTGTACTCATCGACTTCGGTGCAGAATCTATGTTACCTGGCATGGTTGCCGTTTCACTGATCCGTGAAATGGGGCCGGTCATTACTGCTCTCATCTGCGCCGGAAAAATCAGTTCAGGTATGGGAGCTGAATTGGGTTCTATGAAAGTCACAGAACAAATTGAAGCCATGGAAGTATCGTCCACCAATCCAATGCGCTTTTTGGTAGTGACACGTGTACTCGCTGCTACACTCATGGTTCCGTTGTTAATTCTATACGCCGATGTATTGGGAATTCTCGGATCCTGGGCAGGTGCGAATATCAAAGGCGATGTCACTTTCGTTTTGTATTTCGCTCAAGCATTCAGCCACGTTGAGTTCATAGATTTTATTCCCGCTGTCATTAAATCATTCTTCTTCGGAGCCGTCATTGGACTTGTTGGATGTTACAAAGGATATAATGCAGGACGAGGTACAGAAAGTGTTGGAATTGCTGCTAACTCAGCAGTTGTAGTTGCATCACTCCTGGTCATAATTGTTGATATGATTTCTGTTCAAATCACTGACATGTTTCCACTATGAACATCCCTTTGAATACAAAAAACGCAGACTCTCAAGATCAAAAGCCGATCATTGAGATTTCAGATCTGATGAAATCATTTGGTCCTCAAACTGTGTTACAAAATGTGTCCTTAAAACTATACCCTGGTGAAAATCTGGTGATGCTCGGCAAATCAGGATCTGGAAAATCAGTGCTCATCAAATGTATAGCAGGCTTACTAAACGCTGATAGCGGCATCATCAATGTATTTGATAAAAACGTTCTTGAATGCTCGAGCAAAGAGATGAATGAGCTTCGAAAAAAAATAGGGTTCCTGTTTCAAAGTGGCGCTCTTTATGATTCCATGACTGTCAGGCAAAATCTATTGTTTCCCTTGCTTCGCATTAAAAAGGACCTATCTGAAAAAGAGCGGGACGAAAAAGTGATGGAGGCGCTTGAAAATGTAGGACTCACAGACGCTATTGATAAAATGCCATCACAACTCTCGGGTGGCATGCGCAAAAGAATCAGTCTGGCGCGGACAATCATCGTTGATCCGGAAATCTTACTTTACGATGAACCAACCACCGGACTTGATCCGGTTACATCTGATGAAATTAGCGTACTGATCAATGAAATCCAGGTCAAATACAAAACCTCATCGATCATTATAACTCACGATATAAAATGCGCGCGCCAGACTGCGAATCGAATGATCATGATTCGGGACGGTGAAATAGCGCAGGAAGGCAAAATAGAAGACTTTGAAAGTTCTGAAGACCCGATGATCAAATCATTTTTTGATCCCGGACAAACACGTCAACAATAACATACACTTAAAAAATGGAAACACATACTCAAAAATTTAAACTGCGTCTTGGACTTTTTGTCGCAGGAGGCATCACATTGTTTGTGCTGGCCATATTTATCATTGGCAAACAAAAAAGTTTATTTAAACCGGTATTCAAATTGTATTCGACATTTTACAATGTCAGTGGATTACAGGTCGGTAATAACATCCGATTCTCAGGTATCAATGTGGGTACAGTAGATAATATCCGCATTATCGATGATTCCACCGTACAAGTGGAGATGATTCTTGACAAATTGGTGAAAGGATTTATCAAAACAGATAGCGAAGTCACCATTGGATCAGAAGGATTGATCGGAGATCGTTTGCTTATCATTTCCCAGGGAAGCGCCAGTGCACAAGTCGCGAATGATGGACAAACGCTTAATTCCAATGAACCGATTGAAACAGATGCCATCATGGCCAGTCTGGAAATCACTGCAGGCAATGCTGAAATTATTTCTTATCAACTTGCTGAGATCATGTATAAAATCAACAGCGGGAATGGTACACTCGGACGTCTCATTCAGGATTCTACCATTGCTGATAATTTTGATAAGACTATGACTAATCTGGAGAAAAGTTCCAAGAGCTTAGATCAGAATATGGAAGCCGCGAAACACAACTTCTTATTCAAAGGATATTTTAATAAGAAAGCAAGAGCTGCTGAGAGAAAAAGGAAAGAAGCGGAAGAGAAGAAATAAAATGGTCAATGGTCAATTGACAATGGACAATGGACAATAAAAAACTCCGATTCGATACGGCTAAATTTATTTCAATATATTATTAAATGATTGTCCGCAATCATCCCACGGTCCATTCAACGAGGACAAAAGAGGCGCTCCACGTTTGGGTAATGGCCTTTGCGAAAATTCGTAGAAATCCCGACACTGACGGGCAAAAGACAAACCCATGTTTGACGAGCGATTTCAAAAATGTCAAGATTAAATCCAAATGCGTCTACTCTTCTATACACCATGGATTCCATTTGATTGCCACACAAGCTTTTAGCATTCGATCAAATATATTGAGTCCAAAGTACCGCCTGTTCAATTTGTAGCAAAATTCATTGAGGTAAAGTTGAAGGTGCTT
>JANOVT010000320.1:0-7893 GCA_031417525.1 Flavobacteriales bacterium
CTTGCCGACAATCCAGAAACAATGGAAAAACTTTTTGCCAACTGCAAATCCATTATTGCCATCCATTCTGAAAAAGAACAAATAGTTGCAGAGAACGAAAACATATATCGAGAAAAATATAGAGAAAATGTGCCTATTGAATTTCACCCAATTATTAGAAGCGAAAAAGCTTGTTATGAAGCAACCAAAAGAGCTATTGACATAGCCAACAAACACAAGGCACGACTTCACATTCTTCACTTGACAACAGAAGCAGAAACACATTTGTTTAGAAATGACATCCCTCTAAAAGATAAAAATATAACAACCGAAGTTTCGGTTCATCACTTGTGGTTTTCAGACATTGACTATAAGCGTTTGGGAACTTTAATAAAATGGAACCCAGCTATAAAAACAGAAAAAGATAGACGAGGGCTTTTAAAGGCATTGTTGGACGATAGAATAGACATTGTTACCACAGACCACGCACCTCATACATTAGACGAAAAGCAAAAGCCCTATTTTCAATCAATGTCGGGTGCACCTATTGTTCAGCATTCATTAAACATTATGCTTGAGTTTTATAAACAAGGACTAATATCTTTAGAGAAGATTGCAGAAAAAATGTGTCATAATCCAGCGACACTTTACAGTATACAAAAACGAGGCTTCATACGAGAGGGTTACTTTGCAGACTTAACTATTGTTGACTTAAATGCAAGCTGGACAGTTGACAAGAATAATATTTTATCCAAATGCCGTTGGTCGCCTTTAGAAGGAACAACTTTTCAAACAAAAGTGACCCATACATTTGTAAATGGGCATTTGGTTTACGACAATGGAAAATTTGACGAAACTAAAAGAGGACGAGCATTAACAAAAACAAAGGACTAATATAAAACATAAAGCCACAGCCGCATAACACGGGTTTGGTAAAAGTGGCGGTTGTGGTGAAAATCGCCACCTTCGCTAAGCCCGAAAACATTAGCAGAAACCCTTCGACCGACCCTGCAGACATCAAACGGACAGCATTGAACAAACTTTTGTTCCTTACAACCCAGACTACTAATGCCAACTCCAAAAATAAATTTGTAAAAAAACCTATCCACTCTAACGCACAAAAAACACTTTCATTTCTTTTGCCTACACACTAAACCGACCAAAAAAAAATGAAAGAGCGTATTCTACATCCCAAAAAAAGCAAAAACAGCCTCGAAAATGGTGTTGCTATATTTTTGCATTTTCTACCTTCGTAACCAAAACAATTATACAAAGAACCGAGAAATGAACGATACACAAAACATAGCTGCCTTTCTTAAATCAATAAGTTCTTTCCCGGAGGAAGAAATAAATGATTTTATGAAAATCGGAAAAGCGATTGAGCTTAAGAAGGGTGAATTTCTAATTTCGGCAGGGCAAACTTGTAAATCATTTTCATTTATACATGAAGGCACATTTAGCTTTTTAATTATGAATGCTGACGGTGAGCATGTAAAAGATTTTTCTGCCAACAATAAATTTATTACTTCCTATTCCAGCTTTATAACGCAGACACCTTCTCAACTCTTTATTCGTGCCGAAGAAAAGGCAACGCTTACGCAATGGAGTTTTGACACCTATCAACAACTGTTGCGTTCATCAGAACATTGGAAACAGTTTGCTTTAAAAATTGCTAACTACTTATATCTGCGTAAGGAAAAAAGAGAAATTAGTTTACTTACCGAAACAGCTGAACAGCGATACTTAAATATGCTTAACGAGTTTCCGCAGATAATTCGGCAGGTTCCGCAATATCTTATTGCTTCTTACCTTGGCATCAAGCCGCAATCGCTTTCACGAATCAGAAATCAAATAGCTAACCAACCGAAGTTAACATAGGTGAATGCACAGATGGCATTGAACATAGATTTTTGCATCATTATTATTAAATCAAATAAAAATGAAGCAGTCAAATATTTTCATCGCCATTGCAGCCGCAGTTATTTTACAAAGTTGCAGCACCACTTATTTAGATTCTCCAACAAGAGAAACCTATCCACAAAAACTATTCCGTTGGAGTAGTTCAAAACAACAAGCTGACAGTATAACATTTGTACGGATTGCTCATGCAACCACACTCATTAGCATTGGCAACAAAAACATTCTTACTGACCCATGGTTCAGCGAAAAAAGCGGATACTATCATGGTGAACCGCTTGCGTTTTCACAAGCCAAACTTCCAAAACTTGCAATGGTAATTGTATCGCATAATCACTACGACCATTTTGATATTGAAACATTCAAAACTTATCCCGATAAAAATGTTCCGTTTGTTGTGCCAGTGGGAATGGCTGGTGAAGTAAAGGCAGCGGGCTTTACCAATGTGCAGGAAATTGACCCCTGGCAAGAAGTTGTGATTGATGGAATTAAAGTAACGGCTTGTCCGGGCAAACACAAAGTGAAGGAAAATACTTTCATGATTGAAGCCGGTGGCAGAGTAGTTTATTTTGGTGGCGACACAGAGTTAATTCCTGAATTAATCGAAATTAAAAATCGTTTTCCAGAAATTGATTTAGCCATTCTTTCGGTAAACGGACTGATGATTCGCCCTATGTTTAACAAGCAAGTAGTAATGAGTGCGACACAGGCAGCAAAGCTATGTTCTACTATCAAACCAAAAGTTGCCGTGCCTATTCATTACAACTTTACTGGTGGAAAGTTTCACGACAAATTTATTTTGAAGTATAATGGCGATGCAAAACAGTTTGTTGATTCAGTTAGGGTAAAAGCACCCCACACCAAAACTTTTATTCTTGAAACTGGCGATGTATTAACTATCAACTAATAGTAATGAAAACAAGAGCTGGAAAAATAATGGTAACAACGGTGGCTGTCTCAACGCTACTTATTCTAAATGTGATGGACTTAAACGAAACACATTTAAACAATCCGTTTTGGACAGGACATGCAAGATTTCATTGGGCAATTGAACACATGCAAACATGTATTCTAAACATACTTGCACTATTTTTAGTGTGGCAAAAACAGCAAGCAAAATTGGTATTGCTACTTGCCTGCCTTTTACCAATGTTGTTTTGGGGACTGTTTCCATTCACGGTATTTTTTCCAAATGCAGATTCATGGCCAGACGGTGTTGCCCATCCGACCAATTGGCCAAACTGATTAAATCAATTTCCACCACATAAAATATTTTCACTTGTATTTTCCATCACTTGCATTGCTGCTGCGGCTATTTTTATGTCGAACAAAAAAATAACTACCAATTAAAAAGCAATATGAATCTCACTGCAAAAATCATCTTCACCGTTTTGTGTTCACTCACAATCATTATTCCTTCCATAATGGATTTGAATAAAACACATTCAACCAATCCGCAATGGAAACCCCATGCAAGATTGCATTGGGCAATTCAGTATTTATCTATCACTGTAATTCAGTGCATCGCTTTATTTTTATTGTGGGGAAACTATGCTGATAAAAACTCAATTCTTGTAACATGGTTTGCTGGGCTTGCACCCATATTATTTTGGGGAATGTTCTTTCCTGCTTTACTATTTCCAGGTACAAGCACCTGGCCTGATGGCGTTGAACCACCAAAGAATTTTCCTGAAATATTTAAAAAGCTACACCCTAATATGATTTTATCTGTGCTGATAACACTAACTGCAATTGCAGTAGTGGTGTTGGATTTTAAAAATAGGTAAGTAGTCAAAAAGGAAAAAAGTCATTCACAAAAAAAACACTCTTAAAAAACGTTACAAGCTAATGTTAAAGCAATTTTTATAATAGAGTTTCTACTGCCGCTCAAGAATAACCCACCGCACTTTTTTACAACCTTAGTTTCACTGCACGGGTTGACTGCGAACTTTCACCGACATCACTTCGGACAGCCAGAAGGTCATCTGCTAACAGCGGTTTGGCAAAAGTGGTGGTTAAAGTGCTTCGTATGACAGTTTTTTGTAAATTTGAACAGTTGTGCTTCGTATGAAAGTTGGTGTTGAAAATCGCCACCTTCCCCACGCCCGAAACCGTTAGCTGCAACCCTAAAACGACACAAATAAAATAACGAAAAAGTAAATAAAATGGACAAAACACATAATGAATCTCTTTGGAAACAATTCGGTGCATCTATTGACATGCTTGAAAATGCAATAGTAATGTGTCCTGACGAATTGTGGGACACTAAAGAAAAATTTTGGTATAGCTCGTACCATTGCTTATTCTTCCTTGACTATTACTTGACACTGGACCCATCCACATACAGTTCACCGAAACCATTTACTAACTCTGAGTTTGAAGGAAAGCTCCCTGAGAGGACTTACACCAAAAACGAACTTTTAACGTATTCCAAAGCATGTAAGGATAAATGTCATAAATTACTTTCAACTTTCACAGATGAAATTGCAAATATACGTTGGGTTAATCAGTATAGAAACTATTCTGTATTTGAAATGCTTTTGTATAACATGCGACATGTTCAGCATCATTCAGCACAGCTCAACAAGTTTCTACGTCAAAATATGAACAATGCTCCCGCATGGGTAATGCAGACAAAAGATGAGTTGTAAATGAGTGCACTTAAAGATATTTATTCCCTTTCGTTCTACAACTTATTTGCAGACGTAGCAGAAACAGTTCTTCCATCGTTTGACAGAAAGAAATTTACAAAAGACATTTTCAATAGTGACTGGCACAATAAAGAATTAAAACAACGCATGCGGCACACCTCAATCGTCTTGAATCAGTTTTTGCATGTTGACTTTAGTAAAGCGGCCAAACAGATTGAGAAAATAACTCTCAAACTTCAACAGAGTAAAACCAATGAGAATGTTTTTGGGTTTATGTTTTTGCCTGACTACATTGAAATTTATGGATTGAATCATTTCAAGGCTTCTTTAAATGCAATTGAAATCGTTACTCAATTTGTTAGTTGCGAATATGCCGTAAGACCATTTATTCTAAAATACAAAGAAGATATGATGAAACAAATGTTTGCATGGAGTAAACACAAAAATCATCATGTTAGAAGATTAGCAAGCGAAGGCTCTCGCCCACGCTTGCCTTGGGCAATGGGTATTCCAGAATTAAAACAAAAACCCAAACAAATATTGCCATTACTCGAAAATTTAAAGAACGACTCTTCGGAATATGTAAGGCGTAGTGTTGCAAATAATTTAAATGACATTGCAAAAGACCATCCTGCTATAGTATTAGAAATTGCAAATAAATGGAGGGGAATTAGCAATGAAACAAATGCACTTATTAAACATGGCAGTCGGACACTTTTAAAACAAGGCAACATCAAAATTTTAAAACATTTCGGACTGTCAAACAATAGTAAATTTGAGATAACAGACATAAAAGTAATAACGCCAAAAGTCAAAATTGGCAAAGACTTGATGTTCACTTTTACTGTTAGAAATGGGAGCAATAAGGAGCAGCTTTTCAGGCTTGAATATGCAATCCATTACCTTCGACAAAACGGGCAACTTTCAAAGAAAGTATTCAAAATTAGTGAACGGACTTTTAAGCCCAACGAAAAGACATCAATTACAAAAAAGCAAAGTTTCAGAATAATAACGACAAGAAAATTTTATACAGGTCAACAAAAACTTTCAATCATACTTAACGGTCATGAAAGGGCAACGGAAAAATTTATACTAAAGTTATAGAAATGGTGGACATAAGGGCAGCAGCTAACAGTAACCTAAAAAAATGACTAGAGAAGTGCGAAAATAAACATTGTGCGTATAGACAGTTTAGTGTTCCAAAACCGCCATTTTTTTTAACTGCCAACCTTTATGCGATATTATGAACATTCAACAGATGAAACGACTTATTACTAACTTACATTAAACAAATAAACAAAACTAAAACATGAAAAAAATAATTTTCACGACAGCATTAATCGCTTCTTCCTTGACTTCAATTTTTGCACAGCAAGACGCTGAAGGCATGAAAGACCACCCAATGTTTCCAAACAGAATGACAAATTATTTTATTTCTGAGTTCCAAAATAATTTTGATGCTGTTGATTTTAATACTGCACCAGGTGGCACCAAAATAATTACAAAGGAGGGGACTAAAACCAAAATTCGCTACGACTTTAATGCTGAATCTGAACAACCTAAACCAAGCGCCCTACAAATATTGCGTAATTATGAATCTGCCGCAAAAAAAATTGGCGGTCAAACAGTTTATTTAAATGCTGGGGAGGTTACTTGTGTTTTTAAAGTAATAAAAACTAATGCAGAGATTTGGGTGAAAGTAGAAACTGGGGGCAACGACAATAATGATTTTTATGAACTCACCATTCTTGAAATTGAAGCTATGAAACAAGAAATCACATCAAATGACATTCTAACAGCACTCAATACAGATGGGCACATTGCGCTTTACATAAACTTTGAAACAGGCAAGTCAGACATTAAACCTGAATCGCAAAATATTATTGACCAGATTGTTGAGATGCTCAAATCAAATCCGACACTAAAAATAAGTGTTGAAGGGCACACCGATAATGCTGGTAATATTCAATCTAACCAAACGCTATCGGAAAACAGGGCGAAAGCAATTATGAATGCAATCGTTTCAAAAGGTATTGACAAATTACGCCTTTTATCAAAAGGATGGGGACAAACAAAACCAATTGACGATAACCAAACAGAAGACGGAAAAGCTAAAAACAGACGCGTTGAAATTGTGAAAGTATAACATCGCATAACACGGGTTTGGCAAAAGTGGCGGTTCATTTGCTCCGCAGGCACATTTGTGGTTACTCATCCCGATAGCTATCGGGATGGTTCTCCGCATCAACATTTGTGGTGAAAATCGCCACCTTAGCCAAACCCGAAACCGTTAGCTAACCCTATCACGACAAATCAAACCGAAACTTTTAGACAAAAAATGAACGAAAAAATAAAAGCCGTAACAAAATCCGATATAGACGGTCTGAAAAAAGTAGTTTATTCAAGTGAATTGTTTCCGTCTGAATATTTGGATGAAATGACTTTTGATTACTTCAACAATCCTGAAACACAAGACATTTGGTTTGCATACATCGACAATGATAAACAAGTTGCAATTGGATATTGTGTGCCTGAAAAACTGACTGACGGGACATATAATTTATTAGCAATTGGCGTTTCCCAAAACTCACAAAGGACAGGAATCGCAAGTCAAATGATGAATTATATTGAACAACTACTTAAACAAAAAGACGGTAGAATACTAATTGTAGAAACTTCAAGTGACGATGCTCAGATTGGTGCAAGAAATTTTTATAAAAAAATTGGTTACACGCAAGCCGCAGTAATTAAAGACTTTTGGAAAGACGGAGAAGACAAAATAGTTTTTTGGAAAAAGTTGTGATGCGGACGATCGACACTACAATAACAATAAGGGCAGCAGCTAACAGCACCCACCCAAAGGTGGGGTTTCGTGTTCCAAACACAGTTTTGTTGAAAAAGTCCCGCCCTTCGGCAAGCTGCAAACCCTTATAGGCAATGTTAAACGACTGCTAAGTAAGACGGAAAATAACAACTCGATCCCGATAGCTATCGGGATAATTTAAACAAATATCAATTTTATGAAAAAATTACAATTCAAAGTAAGCATCGATGCACCTGTGACCAAGATTTATGATTTTATGCTTGGCATCAGCAGTAAATCAACTTATGAGCAATGGACTTCTTTGTTTAACCCGACATCGACCTATGAAGGAAGTTGGGACAAGGGAAATAAAATTCTATTTATTGGAGTAGATGAGAAAGGAAAAAAGGGAGGTATGGTTTCCAGGATAGCTGAAAACATTCCCAACCAATTTGTTTCAATCCAACATTATGGCCTTTTAAAAGCTGACAAGGAAATTACAGAAGGGCCGGAAGTGGAAAAATGGGCAAACGGATTTGAAAA
>JANOVT010000321.1:0-10783 GCA_031417525.1 Flavobacteriales bacterium
CTCCCCCCTATGTATCGTAATGATTTTGCATTTTGAAAAGTGCATTCGAACTTTTGACAATCGCATCGAATGACAGGTTTTTGTATTTGGTACAAAATTCTATCGATAGCGACAGAGTTGATGAAGGCAGAGAGAGATGAGAGTAATTTGATTTGTTTGCGCAAATCAAGTCTACAGTAAATCTGTTTTTGATAAGTCACCTCATGCAGAAATTTGAATTTCCGTAACGATGGAGATGAAATTTTGCAGTGAAAAGTTATCAACATATTCGTGCAATTAATAAATTGTACATCTCCTCTGAAGTGAGGATCAAAATAATTGATCCTGCGCTGTAATTCCATCCCATATTATAACATTTGTCATATGATTCATTTGTTTGTAAATGAAGCGAAACACCAATAAAATCAATGCTTTATTCAATTGTTGTCATGTGATTAAAAAAAATACGAGTTTGTCATAAATGACTTATATCATAAGTCTATTAAATTCTGAAACTTTCCTCCTTTTGTGAGCGTTAAAATCCAAAAGTTCATCAATCAAAATTCTTCTTGAGGCGTGAGCCACTTTACAAAAGCAGAATCAGAACTGAACAAACTAACCAAATCATTAAAGGAAATGAAAAAAACTTACATTCTAGTACTTATAACTACATTGCTTGTAGCTTCTGTAGCACAATCACAAGAACTCGAATTTTTAGATCCTGCAAACGATCATCATGTGCTATGGTCGGCTTTCACAGAAAGCGCTGGTATTGATAAAACAAACGACCTCATCTCAGACAATGACGGAAGTTTATATGTAACCGGAGTGATAGCACAAGATAATGCTTCTGCATGGCCTTTTATTAATTCTTATAATGGTGGGAATTATGATGCTTATTTGAACAAAATGACTTTGGATGGTGAAATCATCTGGTCTATGTTTATTGGTGGTGATGGCGATGACACTGGAACTTCTGTTGCTGTGGATGATGATGGAAATATTATCGTTGCAGGACAAACCAGCAGCATAAATAACTTCAGTTTCAACAGCCCTTCTACTTATAATGGCGGAAGCACAGATGGCTTTCTTGCTAAAGTCACTGCTGACGGAACAATGCTATGCAATCATTACATCGGTGGTGATGGGGCTGAAACTGTCCATAAGATCACCACAGGACCGGAAGGCAGAATTGTCATATGCGGAAGCACAGGTTCTGCTTCTTTGTTATATGCAAATGGTGTTCAACAGACTTATGGTGGAGGTTTAAGTGACGGCTTTCTGATGTCATTAAACGCTACCGGACAATTGGAATGGTTTACATATCTTGGAGGAAGTGGTAAAGATGAAATTTGTGACGTGAAGATGGATGCCCAGGGTAATACGTATTTGTGTGGCTCCGGTTTGCTGATTCCTTCTATTGATGCCGTTAGTTCTTATCCTGCAGGCGGTGGTTCAAAGGATGGTGTGATCGCTTCTCTCGATGCTTCAGGAAATATGTTGTGGGCTGAATATATTGGTGGAGCAGGAACTGATGAACTTAAAGCACTTTCAACGACAAATACAGGTAACATCGTTGTCACTGGTTTCAGTGATTCGGGTTCACTCATTCAATTCTCAAATATCAGTGATACTCAGGCAGGTAATCAGGATGCACTCATCCTCTCTTATACATCCTCGGGATCGCTTAACTGGGGACAATACTTTGGTGGATCGGGCATAGATGAAGCAACCGACGTTCAGATTGACTTTTTTGATAATATTTATGTAGCAGGCGATACATATTCAAATGATCTCATCATTTTCGAGGCTTTCCAATCCATTAATCGTGGAGGCACAGATAATTTCTTGATCAAATTGAATGAAGCAGGTGCCAATATATGGTCTTCATATGCAGGCGGAACGGGCGATGATTTCTCGTCACACATCACTACCGACAGAAAAGGAAAAATCTACATAGCAGGAAGCGGAAACTCCCCTGATCTGAGCATGTTATTGCCGAACAATGTGCATGGCTCATCCAGTGACGGCTATATTATGAAAATAAGTGATTGTAATAATCCCGATGTTGAAATTCATACACCGGATGCCACTATTTTTTGCGATGGCGAGGAAGCTATTCTCATTGCGTGCGGTGCTTTACACTACGAATGGCTAAACGGCGACACGACAGTTGTTTCTTACGCAGACTCAGCTATGTCATACTATGTTGATGGTTTCAATCATGAAGGTTGCAACTCACGCTCTAATCCGATACAATTTGAAATATTGGAAACACCCATCGTTACAGCTACTGCAGGTGGACCAACAACATTTTGTGGTGAAGGAAGTGTGACTTTGTATGCCATTGGCTGTGATTCAATCAGATGGAATACGGGTGTAGTTGGTCATCAAATACTTGCAGACACCAATCGGGTATTCATCGCTGTTGGTATTGCAGAAAATGGTTGCAGAGCTACCAGTGAACCAATAGAAATTGTGTTTGTAGATCTTCCTGTCATAGCAATCGCAATAGTTGAAGACACCGTATGCATTTCGGCTCCGCCGGTGCCAATGATCGCCATTCCGAATGGAGGAACGTTTATTGGTCAGGGAACAGAAAATTCAGGAGTCTTTAATCCATTCACTGCTGGCGGCGGACAACATGACATCTACTATTCGTATACCGACGAATTCGGTTGCACAGGATTGTCGACACCCGTTTCAGTTTACGTAATGTCTTACCCAACAGTCATCTTTGATGCCGTTGATACCATGTGTATTTTTGATTCTTCCATTGAATTGCAGGGAAGTCCAGTAGGTGGAGTGTTTGAAGGAGACGGAGTTGTTGGTTCAACATTTACGCCATCCCAATCGGGAAATGGCCCTCAAAATATCATCTATTCATTTATAGATGAAAATGGCTGCACCAACATCGACAATCACGTCATTCAAGTGGAATCATGCACAGGCATTGACAATTTGGAGGAGGAAGTCATCGCTTTTTATCCGAATCCTGCCAATGATCTGATCCATGTTCAATATAAAAACGATGGTATCAGCAATGGAATGATTTACAATCTGGCTGGTGAAATGGTCCACAATTTCAGAATAAGTGGTCAAACAACTGTCAGCACATCAGAACTGGCTGCCGGCATCTATCAGCTAGTCATCATAAACAATAATGACATTCAATCTAAAAAATTCACAGTGATTCACTGAGTTTATAAAGCATACGCCCAGTCTAACTTGATTTGAAGAATTTGTTTCATGCGTTTATGCCTGTTGGTTATAGGGTAACTTCAGGCTTCATATCAACATCCGCTGCCAAAACGTTGGCAGCGGATGTTGTCATTTAGAAAAGCCAAAGAGCCAAAGAGGAGTCAAGGATTTATTCTCTAACTACGAATTGATGATCCTTTCTCTCTTCCCTACCACTCTTTGGCTCTTTGGCTCGCAGAATTGTTCATAACCCCTCAAGTTTTCCTCAATTCATCAACAATGCTTGGCTGCCGGAGTCACAGAAAATAGATTTGTCCGTTAGCGCCTGCTGAACGCAGGCATTTTTGCATCTTATTTTACAACGAAGAAGCCTCTTGTGCCTTGGATAACAGGCTTCTAACCTAATACAACTATGATAACCAGAATTATCGGTATCAACACCGCTACCTATGTGAATGCAGAAATGCGTCTGGACGATTGCGATTCGCTTCAACTTGTAGGTCCGAACAACGTCGGTAAATCCACTTTGATCTACACCCTGAACTTTCTGTTCGTGGTAGACGGATCGAAAATGAGCTTCTCCGGCCAACGTCGTGGTGATAAAGAAACTATTCATCACTACTTCCCTACTCACAATCAGAGTTATATTCTTTTTGAAGTAAAAAAGGGAAATCCGTATTGCATACTTGTTAAACGCGACAGCGAAGGTGAACTTGAATATTACCGTATCACCGGCGAATACAATCACGAACATTTTTTCAAACGTGATGGCCAACAACAAAAAATTCGTCGCTGGGATGAAGTGCAGGACCTGATGAAAGAAGAAGGTGTTGAGCTATATCTTTTCAAAAGCAAAAGCGAAGTCTTTAATGCTGTCTATCAGCGTGGCAGAAAAAACGATGCGGTGGTATGGCTCGAAGAAAGTGTGCGCACTGACGGTTTGAGCAACAACTTCTCTAAAGTGTATCGTTACCTGATCAATTCAAAATTGATTACCAACAAGACACTCAAGGAATCTTTGATCATTGCAGATAACCGTGAGAATGAAGGTATCAATTTCTCACAGAAGAATAAAAAAGACATCACGGATCTGTTGCGTATCAACGATGAAATTCGCGTGATCAAAAACATTCAAAAGGATTTCGAAGAATTTCGTGAAGTGGTGAATTTATATAAAGCCAAGTCACGCATTGTGAGCGATCTCGTTTATGCTTTTGACAAACAATACAACGGTACCGTTCAAGAACTCGACAGTCAGCGTTTGGAAAAGGAGAAGACTTACCAGACCACTTTAGTTACTGTGAATGAAAAATTGAAGCCTCGTCAGGAAGACCTCAACCGCGAAATCGGCAAGAAGGAAACGGAAGTGGAAATGAAGGAAAAAGAATTCATTCAACTTCAGACAAGACTTGAAACGATTGCTGCTTTTGAGGATAAAAAATTCCTGGATGAGTCACTCATTAACCTTGACCAAAAGAGACGTGATATTGAAGTTCGTATAACGATGGTGGAGAATCAAAAACTTGATTCGAAACACATTGAAGCGAAACTATCAAAGTTTGATGCTGAATGTTCAAGACTGGAAGGTCAGATCAAGAACTACGACAATCAACTTATTCAGAAAATTGCCGACAATGAGGACACTCGCAAAATCCTGAATACTATATTCTCACCGGAGTTCGCTTCCATGCCGGATAAATTGGTGAAGAAGAAGATTACAAAGGGCGGCAATTTGATGAAAATTTTTGACGGCGAAATTGAATTGCCGAAGAAAATGGAACTGCGCGACATTCCTTCAGTGAAGATGCTGAAAGAAGAATTGAAAGAAGTTCAGAAAGAAAAAGTTGAGCTTGAGAAATTGTGGGCAGTTGCATTGCATATTGACAAAACCCGCAAAGAGCTTGATAAAGTGCATGGAGACATCGAAGCTGTGAAAGTGAAACTTCGCAGTCTGGCGGAAAAGCCTGCTTTGGAAAAACTGAGCGGTGAACTTGGAACAGAATTGAGAACAATCAAAACGGAGAAGGAAAAATTCGAAGATGAACTTTCAAAACTGAAAAAAGAAATCACCGATAAATCCATGTTGCTCGATACGTTGCGTGAAGACACACGTAAATCAGAAGATCGCCTTATTCAATTGCGTTCGAGAAAACAAGAGATAGAAGCCTTTGGTATCACACCAACAGAACACGAAACGACGGAAACGCTCGATGAAATTTTCAATAAGCTACATCATGCCAACGGTGATCGTGAAATCTTGAAAGTGAAGAAGGATCGTTCATTCGATCAGTTGCGTTTCAAAACGAATAGTGCATTGGCAGACGAGACGGAATTTATCAAGTATGTAGAGGACGAAATTGCTTGCATTACGGATAAAGAAAAATCTATTGACGGATTGCTCGGAAGTATTTCCACACAGTTTGCCAATCCTGCATACAACCTTCGCAAACGTTACGAAGAGTTCAAAACCTTCGTTTACAATCGTTTCAATGAAAGTCTTGCTAAGACCCACATTTCGAATATTGAGTCACTCAAAATCGAATTGGTTGACAATAAAAAAGTGCTTTACGAACTCGAGCGCATAGCTTCTATCGAGAACCTCAATGCACAGCTGACCTTTGAATTTGAGAATGCAGAAGATCTGAAAATCCTCAATCACTACCTCGACACAGGTAAAACGGTGGATTTCGAAGATCTCTTTGATATCGAATTGGTGCTGGATGTAAAAGGTCAGATGAAACGCGTCGATCTCAAAGAGCAGGTTGAAAGCGATGGTACAGACAGAATGATCCGACTCGTGATCGTCATGGCTATCATCAACCGACTTGCGATATCGAGCGAAGACAATAAGATTGTATTGTTCATTGATGAGATCGGAACGATTGACGAACACAACAGACCGCAATTGGTGCAGTTCTGCAAGGATCACCACTTCATTCCAATCTTCGCAGCGCCGCAACCTTATGACGGATTTTCGAAATACTATTTCATCTTCCGTTCGAAAGGAAAAATCAATTTGAATGACAAACAGCATGCAGTTCGCCGTGAGGAACTGAAGATTGAGAAGGAGTAGTAGGCGTCAGTAACTGTAAAAGCCAAAGAGCCAAAGAGGACAAGAGGGATTCGGAGATCCTTCTTAATCCCTGTCCCCTCTTTCGCTCTTTGGCTCTTTGGCTCTAACTATGTTATCAACAATGCAAACGACTTTTCCTCATATCATCAACATCACTTGTAGACCTTATCGCTGCTGAATAGATTTGTACGTTACGCCTTGAGTAACGACCACTTGTTTTAATCCTTACCCTAACACCCTATGACAAAAGAATTATTTGCCCCTCAAGAGGAATTGATTGTTGCCGAAGACTTTCGCAACAATTTGTATAAAGAAGTGCAAGAAGTGAAGTTGAAATACACTCTCATAGAATAGTGAAAATTGGATTAGAATGAAAATGGTCATGATGGTAAAGCACTGACCAGACACATAACCTGATGAATTGAAATGATAAAAGCAGAACCGCGGACGATATTAAACTTTCTCCATACACACTTTGATGTGATGCGGGATTTGTTTTCTTATCAATCGACAGACGGAATCATTACCAAGGAAGTATATGATATGCTCATTCAGAAGCATGGACATATGCTGAACCTGCGTTTGCGCGAATTCCGCGTGATCCGCACAATGGGTAGTGACTACGAAATGCGCGATGTGTATTTCAAGTTCATGGAGTTTTTGTTGTTTGAGTTCAAACCGCTGCTGCCGGAAACCATTGAAAAATACAAATCGAGCATTGGTGATCTTTTCCTGAAAATCAGGAAATACGAAAATCAGGATCGCGATATTCTGCAAGAGCGTATCAAAAATCTTTCGCATCAGGTAAGGGAGTTTGTGGATCTTGTTGAAAGAAATACCTTCCGTCTACTTGCTGAAACACGAGATCTCAAATCCAATCTGGAAAGAATTGACTATCGGGAGAAAGTGCATAAAGCATCATTCTGGATCGAATATTATATTTTGCCATTGAACCGCATTCTTGATGTAAAACACTCTGAATCGGTGACAAGCGCTATCCTGGATGTGAGTGAATACGCGAATCGCAAACGATTGGACTTTGGTGATGAAACCATTCGGATCGAATTTGAGAAATTATACATGCAGCTCATCCAAACGAACACTGACTTACTTCGTCAGTCGAAAGTATTGGTGAATGAGTTATTGCCGTTACTGGAGCGCATCCGCACCGAATCGCTGATCCTCACAGGATGGATTGAGTTCTTGCGTAATCCATACAAACTGGACACGCCTCCCCTGCTCAAAGGCTCACGCACCATGGTGTATGCAAAAGACATGTTGTACAAAGTGCGCGAATTTTTTGAGCAATTTTCAGTCAACGAAGAGATCACACTTGAAGACGGCATCGTTGATTTCGATAAATGGATTTTCGATCGCGATAAATTCAAAACGAAACTTGCTGCGAATATGCCGGTCAATGACTTTTTTGGTTGGTGCTACACTGAATTGAAAAAGGATTTTGCTGATATTGATACCGATAAATTTTTCGCATTGTGTGGATTATTATTCGATAGCGATCTGCAGATTGAATTTTCGAAGAAATCAGAACGGGTGACTCTCGTGACAACAACGTCCAAAATTTCACTTCCAAAACTAAAAGTTGAACCGGCGATAAAAATTCAATAGTCTCCTTATTGAATAGAAAAAAGCACTTTAAACAACGCTTCCACGAAGCATAGAATATAGAAAACAGATGGTATATCCAGTCAAACACCGCCAGATTGTTGAAGAATTGATGAATGGTAAATTCATCCTCAGCAATGAAGAACATTTTAATTCATTGAAAGAAAATGAAGCGTTCTACACGGAATTCTTCAAAGTTTCTTTCGATCTGGAATTGAATCTAAAATCTGACTATGCATTTCTGTTGAGCAAAGAAACACAGGAGAATTTTTCACGCGACGTCAGCATCTTTATTGCAATTCTCAGTTACGAGTTGGACAAAGACGGTCGTAACTTCATGGAAGCGCTTGACTTCAATGAATTTACGTTTGAGGAAGTGGATAAATACTTCGACAATTCGTCGTTCATCGATCTCATCGAAAGCAACAAATCCCTTCGTGAGCCAGATGCGCGTCGCACACTGATCAACGGTATGCATCGCCGTAACATCGTCAACAAAAACTTCGACGATCGTTTTTCTTTCACACAAGCGCACAAATTATTTGTTGATTTTGCAAAGGAACTTGCGCTGAAGCGGATGGCAGTTGATCCGGCGAATGTGAATTGATTCGCTCTTTTTTGTTTCTCTCAGAAGTTCGCCCCATAGGGGTAAACTAGAAGTAATTTCAGAAATCGCGGAAGCACTTTCAACAGAAATCGACCTGAACTCATTTTAATTCAAAATCAGAGTTCAATCTAGTTTAAGGGTAATCACTTTTACTCTTCACTTCTTTTATATCCGATTTTTCTTGCCGGCTTATCATGTATAGGTGATATCAATTGCCTCAGCACCTCAAAAATTTGTTTGATTTCACTATTGTTTTTCCCTGAGTTCCGTTCAAGTCTCTCGAGCCTTTGAAGGATTTCTGAATAGGTATTCGTTAGTTCACGCATTTTCGCAAATAACCGCACCACTCGAATATTCACTTCTACTGCGTTCTCCGTTTTTAGAATGCACGACAACATCGTAACTCCTAATTCAGTAAAACAAAATGGAGAATGTCTCAATCCCATGTTGTCTGAATTGGAGGTCACATTTTGTGACCTCCATTTGGTGAATTCTCCAGGAGTCATTTCAAACATAAAGTCAGGTGGAAATCTATTTAAATTTCGTCTGACAGCTTGTTTGAGTGCCTTGGTTTCAATTCCATACAATTGTGCAAGATCTCTGTCGAGCATCACCTTTTGCCCCCGCAATTGATAAATTCGATGAAGTATGTGCTCATCTGGTAAAAGTTGAATTGATTTCATTCTGCTCGAGTTGTGTGCTTTTTTTCAAAAATGCGACTTTGCATGGTATTTCATTCTGATTTGAATATTCTAAAATGGCATAACTCTCGGAAATATGGTCTCTTCAGAAACATAACAACTCCATCTTCAAAAAAACAAATCCGCCGCACCTTTCTAGTTGATCAAGAAAAATGATTCATCTCTGTGTATTTCAGAAGAAACAAAGGATTAATCCGGTTCTCATAACAATTCTGAAATTCCGTCTGCGTAGTTCTGCGTGTCACTATATGGCGAGAAACAAAGGTGAGCGAAGCGAATCTCCATAAATTCGCCATCACATTCAATACCTATGTCGGAGAACATCGAATTCAACAAGAACGAAGATAAAATGATGCAGCTTGTAAGCGCCATGCAACGCAAGCTCGAAAAAGTTTACGAAGGTGGCGGTAAAGCGCGCATGGAAAAAGAACATGAGAAAGGCAAACTTTCCGCCAGAGAACGCATCGATTATTTATTAGATAAAGATGCTCCAAGGATTGAGATCGGCGCTTTCGCTGCGGATGAAATGTACAAAGAACATGGAGGTTGTCCTTCCGCCGGTGTCGTTGTAGTTATCGGTTACGTGAGAAAAAAACAATGCATGGTAGTCGCCAACGACGCAACTGTAAAAGCAGGTGCGTGGTTTCCGATGACAGGTAAAAAAAATCTTCGTGCACAGGAAATCGCGATGGAGAATCATCTCCCGATCATTTACCTCGTGGACAGCGCTGGTGTTTACTTACCAATGCAGGATGAAATTTTTCCCGACAAAGAACATTTCGGTCGCATTTTCCGAAACAACGCTATCATGAGTTCGCGAGGTATTCCGCAGATAGCGGCCATCATGGGCAGTTGTGTCGCAGGCGGTGCTTACTTGCCGATCATGAGTGATGAAGCGATGATCGTCGACAAAACAGGCACCATCTTCCTCGCCGGATCATATCTTGTGAAAGCTGCGATCGGTGAAGACATCGACAATGAAACATTGGGTGGTGCAACAACGCATTGTGAAATTTCCGGTGTCACAGATTACAAAGCGAAAGACGACAAAGACGCACTTGATCGCATCAAAAGCATCATGGATAAAATGGGACGTGTAGGTGGTGATGCAGGATTTGATCGCATCAAATCCGAACCGCCCCGACTCAGTATGCGGGAAGTTTATGGAATCATTCCAGAAGATCGGTCGAAGCCATACAACACGTTTGAGATCATTCAGAGATTAGTAGATAATGGAGACTACGAAGAATACAAAGGTGACTATGGCAAGACGATTATATGTTGTAACGCTCGCATTGATGGCTGGAGTGTTGGCATTGTTGCCAACCAGCGATTGATGGTAAAAAGTAAAAAAGAAGGACTACAGATCGGCGGTGTGATCTACAATGATAGTGCAGATAAAGCAGCGCGTTTTATTATGAACTGTAATCAGAAAAATATTCCGCTGGTCTTTTTGCAAGATGTTACTGGCTTTATGGTCGGTTCGAAAAGCGAACATTCTGGCATTATCAAAGACGGAGCAAAACTCGTGAATGCGCAAAGTAATAGTGTCGTCCCAAAATTCACCATCATCATGGGCAACAGTTACGGCGCAGGCAA
>JANOVT010000322.1:0-15796 GCA_031417525.1 Flavobacteriales bacterium
AGGGCAGATCCTTTCCACGTGATGAACGCCACGCTAATCCAAAAGTGCAGGGTAACTGGGAAAAAGGAAGATTAGTCGTGCTGATCGATGAGTCATCAGCCTCTGCGAGTGAAATCCTCAGTGGCGCCATTCAGGATTGGGATCGCGGGCTAATAGTTGGCCGCAGGTCATTTGGTAAAGGACTTGTTCAACGTCCTGTGAGATTGCCAGATGGCAGCGTTGTCCGATTGACAGTTCAAAAATACTTTACACCGGCAGGACGTTGCATTCAGAAATCCTATGAAGATGGTTTAGCGGAATATGAAAAAGACAAAGAGAAACGTTGGAAATCAGGTGAATACTTCAGCCTTGACAGTCTCAATCTTCCTGATTCTCTCAAGTACTTCACTAATGTAAAAAAGCGGACAGTTTATGGCGGTGGTGGTATTATGCCGGACATATTCGTTCCACTGGACACTACAGAAAACAGCCCATACTTCAGCGATATGCTTCGCACAGGAGTGAACAATGACTGGGTGATGACCTATGTGAATACAAACCGCGAAAAATTGCTGAAAGAATATCCAGATTTGAAATCTTTTGAAGCCAAATATCAATTGCCCGAGAATGGAATGAAAGAAATGATTGATATGTTGGTAAAAAAGGAGGTTCCTTACAATGAGAAAGAATACAAAGTATCGGAACATGCCATCAGGCTTCGCACAAAAGCATTGATAGCCAGAAATCTCTATGACAATGAAGCATTCTATGTGCTAATAAATGATCTTAATCCGGCGTTAAAAAAGGCTTTGCAAGTTCTGCAGGATGGCACCTTTGAAAAGATGAAACTGGCATACAGTGATTTTAAATGAGCGAGTTATTTTTGTCAGCCTTAAATCAGAGTATCAAATCAAACAACAAAAAAAAGCAATATGAGCAACGGATTAAAAGTAGGTCTCCTCATCGTGATAGCCGGAGCATTGGGATTTCTCGGGTATTCACAATGGAAAAAAAGTTCAACAGACATTGAAAGTCATCCGGCGCCATCGGCCACAGTAGATGCCAATGGTGCGGCCATCACACCTGATGGACAAACCCCGCCAGTAAAAGCTGGTGACGAAAAAGGAAAAGCATCTGAAGCGCGTAGTAAAACTTCCATCACATTCGATAAAACGGAGCACAATTTCGGTTCGATGAAACAAGGTGATCAGGTAGAATGTGTATTCAAAGTGACTAACACCGGTAGCGAACCATTGATCATCGAGGAAGCTCATGGATCATGTGGATGCACCGTTCCGGAATATCCGAAAGAACCAATTCCGGGTGGACAGACACGCGATATCAAAGTGAAATTCAATAGCACCGGCAAAAAAGGTTCACAAACCAAAACTGTCACGCTTACAGCAAATACAGAACCTATTCAAACTGTTCTGACTATCAAAGCGGAAGTTGACGCGCCTGAAGGTGATAATGCCAAAAAGTTGGAAGCTAAAAAACCAGCAGCACATTAGAAAATTAAGTGTTCAATTAAGCCCTCTGCAGGATTTGCAGAGGGCTTTTTATTTGGTTTTGATATAAACTGTTGTAAAGGAATATCAGAATGAGATGAATATTTCTGTCCGAGCAATATGGTTTGACTAAATTCCGCAAATTCTGATATTCGTTCAGAGCGGATCAATCTGAAATGCAAAGTAAATATGGAAGCAACCACCCGAAATTTTTCAAAACGAATAGCGATTGCCGGATCGATACTGGTCTTTTGTATACTGTACATCCAGATGAAACCAATTACAAAACGAGAAGAAGCATGCCTGCGTATGCAAGGTAATCGTTCAGTGCTTTTGGATTCACTTTATCAGGGTGCCAACCAGGAATTTATGAGCGCCGGAAATTGCGATAACTGCCATGGATATGATGTGAGTGGAATCGCAAATACGGATGGCGAAGGCAGCGATGTGAATCTGGTTGACGATTGGAGCAGTTCGATGATGGCGAACTCAGCGAAGGATCCTTTCTGGCGTGCAAAAGTGAGCCATGAAGTAGCTATCAATCCACAGTTTCAAGCTGAAATAGAAGGTACCTGCACTCGTTGTCACGCACCCATGGGACGATTTGCAGGTCTGATGAATGGAGTTGAGGAATATAGCATTGATGACATGTTGCAGGATTCAGTGGCGCTTGATGGCGTGAGTTGTTTAGCGTGTCATCGCCAGGCACCGCAGCCTGAAATCGCATTGCATACCGGTAGACTACTTTTTTCCGAGCAAACGATTGCATTCGGCCAATATGAAAGTCCACTTATTTCGCCTATGGCAGCCGCAACAGGTTATATCCCGGAACACAGCGCACACATCAGCGATAGCAAACTCTGTGCTGCATGCCATTCACTTGTTACTGCTACGGTGGATATTGAAGGCAATCTTACGGGTGATGATTTTGTAGAGCAAGCAACCTGGCATGAATGGCTCAACAGTAGTTATCCCGCATCCAACACAACTTGTCAAAACTGTCATCTCCCAAAACTGGAGGGACAAAACGTTCAACTTGCAACCGGATACGCGACAGTTCCACGGCCGAATTTTGCTTTACATACTCTCGTTGGGGGCAATACATTGATGCTTGGACTCATGCGCGACAATCATGAATCGTTGGGCATTTATGCAGGTGAGCAACAATTCAATTCAACCATTGCGGCAACCAATGATAATCTTAAAAACAAAAGCGTTCAGCTTGAAGTAGTTGGTCAGTTTCGCACTGCTGATACTTTATACATTGATGTAAAACTTTCAAACATCACTGGACACAAATTGCCTAGCGGTTATCCGGCAAGAAGAATGAGCGTGCACTTTGTGGTATCCGATGCTTCTGGTAATGAGGTTTTCCGAAGCGGTGGCTTTGATGACAACTACTATGTGGTAGAAGAAGATGTCCCGCTGGAAATTCACCACAACATAATCTCTTCAGAAAGTGATGTTCAGATCTATGAAATGGTGATGGGCGATGTAAACAATAACCGAACAACTGTGCTGCTACGTGGCTCCTCGCATTTGAAAGATAATCGATTAGTCCCGATCGGATTCACGCAATCCAGTAACGTCTACGACACTACTGAGGTCGTTTTAGGAATTCCGGACAGTGATTTCAATTTTGATCCGGCAGAAGGAAGTGGAACGGATATTATTCATTACAAGATACCGATGAACGGATTGAATGATGATGTGAATATTGATGTCTCGCTTTACTACCAGAGTTTACCGCCTGTATGGCTCGAGGAAATTTTTTCGACAGATACTGAAGAAATTAATTTGTTTGAAGGAATGTTTGATGCAGCAGATAAGTCGCCGGTCCTCATGAAACAAATCACATTGCCAGTTGATGAATTCATTGGAATAAATGAAAATAAGGAGCAACCATTTGTAAGAGTTATGAGAAGTCTTGACGGTCATTATCAATTTCAATCAAAACGAGATGGTAAAATGGAGGTGTATTCTATGAATGGAGATCTGATTGAAATAAAAAAAATAGCACCGGGTACGAGCAAAATTATGACTGATCTTGCTGCTGGCGCCTACGTTGTTGTTTTTTCATCATCAGCCGGAGAGCGTCAGGTAGAAAAAATAATTATCGAATAAGTACGCCAGAAAAATTCAACACAATTCACTTGCGTTTCAAGTTATAGTGCTTCATCACGAGACGTTCAAAGGTTCTTCCGGGGAGAGTGCGCATGAGTGTTAAGCTAAATCGTTGCATCAGATTTGCAACACGATAACGTAATGCAGGATTTTTATTCTCGAGTATGGATGCAATTCGCTTCGCAATGGCGTTTGGCTCAGGTGCGCCAGCCACTTCTCTTATGATTTGTTGTAATGTTTCACTGTTTTGATTGCCATATTCCGGAGCCACAAATGCTGCCACTTTTCGAGTGTTATTGATATTGGTTCTGAAATCACCTGGTTCGATGATTACCACCTTAATACCAAATTGCAAAACCTCTTGACTTAACGATTCTGTGAAACCTTCTACTGCAAATTTACTGGCACTATAAATCCCGCGAAATGGCAATCCCATTTGCGCCGCAAGGGAGGTTACATTGATGATATAACCTCCGCCGACATTCCGAAGGTGTTGTATAGATGCCCTGCAAACATTCAAGACTCCAAAAACATTGGTATCGAAAATGTATCGGGCTTCTTCGTCGCTTATACTTTCAACAGGGCCAACCATACCTAAACCGGCATTATTAACGACCACGTCCAAACGACCTGTTTTTGCAACGATGTAATTCACCCCTTCTATCACCTGCGCCACATTACATACATCCATTTGCAAAAATTCAACGCCATCGATAATTGTTCCGGTTTTTATGTTTCTGGAAGTACCAAAAACCAGATTGCCTTTTTCGGCGAGTTCTATTGACACTGCTTTGCCAATGCCACTGCTTGCACCAGTAACTAAAATACTTTTTACAGACATAAATGTTCGTTCATTCTTTCCAAAAGTAAACCTTCCATCAGAAATGCATGCGTGATGAAATCTAATTTTTTAATTCAGAAATTCAGCGTAACAATTCTAACATACCAATTGCAAAAGAAACTTCATAAGTAATCACTTATACAAGTCGCGCTATCAGTTTAACTTAGCCGCGATGGAATTAACAGACGAATTTCTGGAAGGACTCGAAACGAATGGGGTATGCACAATTACGCATTTTTTATGCGTAGAATCAGTGAAGGCAATCAACGCCGAACTTCTGGAATTGGAAAAAAATGCTCACTTCAAAAAAGCGGGTATTGGTCGAGACACTAATTTTCAGATTGATCATTTCAGACGAGGTGATTTCATTTCCTGGATCGACCAGTTAAATGCGCAATCATCAACAGAAGTGTTCATCCAGAAAATAAGTGAAATCATACTTCAACTGAATCGGAAATTTTACCTGGGAATCAGGGATTTTGAATGTCATTATGCTGTCTACCCAGAAGGCACTTATTACGAAAAACACAGTGATCGACACCATTCCGGCTCTCACCGAATAGTTTCATTCGTCTTTTATTTAAATGAAAACTGGAAGAAGGAAGATGGAGGCGAGCTTAAAATATTCAGGGAGGCAGGTGAACCCACCGTTGTTGAACCACGTGGTGGCAATCTGGCAATATTCTTTAGTGAGATGGAACATGAAGTTCTAATAACGAATAGTCGACGGATGAGCATCACTGGTTGGATGCTCGATGAAAAAATCGTTTTGTAAAAACTCACTCAACTTTCAGAATTTCGTTGTGCTTGAAAATTATTCAGCACAACATTCCTATTTCCAGCATCAACTCTTCGAAATAAAAAACATAAAGCAAAAAAAACGCCCTGACATGCAGGGCGTTTTTGATATCTATCAAGAATATTAATTCTTTACAAAACGCAGGCTTTCTTTTACATCGCCCATTTGGAACTGGATGTGGTAGATACCGGCAGCGTTGCTGCTCATATCAATTCTTTCCATTCTTGTTCCATTCACGTTACCCAATTCTTTAGCAAATACTACACGACCGTTTGCGTCAATGACAGCATAGTTCATTTTTTCACCTTTCAATCCAACAAGACTAATAACGAATTCGCCGTTGTTCGGATTTGGATACAACGAAATTGAATAGTTCTGACCAAGTTCACCTACACCAGTAACAATTAGCGTTCCGGTGTCAATGCAACCGTGATCATCAATCACCTGAAGCGTGTATGCTCCGGCTGATGCGTCACCTGTTAATGCAGGCAAATCAGCTGTAGTAGATACAATTACGTTGTTAGAATTGGTCCATTGATATGTATATGGCGTTGTTCCGCCATCAACAGTGTATGCATTGTTTCCACCTGGATCTTCGTCGATTGGATTTTCAGTAAGAGCACCAATCACCAGTTCTGCAGGCTCAATCACCGCAGCTGCAGCAGGCAACATCAAATGGCAACCGTTAGCATCCATTACATGCACATCATAAGTATTTGCAGCAAGATCAATAAAGTCAGGAGATGGAGTGTAAGTAATACCATCTAATGAGTAAGCCAGTAATGGCGTTCCACCAGAAGCAACAACAGAAACCGAACCGTCAGCAGCACCAAAGCATGAAATATCTGAAGAAGTAGCATCAGCAACAATCGCAGCAGGTTCAATTATTTCCAGATTGGATGAAGCGATACAATCATTATCATCTTTCACACAAACCTGATATGAGCCAGCAGGAACATCAGTCAAACTTGCACTTGCTGAAAAAGCAACACAATCAAAACTGTATGAAAGCGTTCCGGTGCCACCTGAAGCTACGATATCAATGGATCCAAGTTCACCGTTGCAAGCTGGCTGAGTTACATCAGGATTGATGCTGATAACTGGACCACCAGCAACATTGAAAGTCAAAGTAGCTTCACAACCGTTTTCATCTTGTGCAAAAACGCTGTTCTGGCCTGGAGTAAGATCACCAAGCAAAATATTCGCAAGAGTACCTTCAAGATCATAAGAGTTATCATCTAAAAGACTGAAATCCACATCTCCTGTTCCACCTGCCCAAGTCAAAACCTGTTGAGCATCAGAACTATTGAAACAAGTAGCCGCAAGTTCAGCACCTTCAAACAAAGTGAGAGTTGCTGGCTCAGTAATGGAAAACTCAACACCAGAAGATGTGCAATCATTTGCATCCATCACAACGAAGTGATAAGTACCACCATCCAATCCGCAATAATCTGGAGATGAAAGAACGATATTGCCGCTTCCATCCTGAACTGGATTGTTCGATTCATCGTAAATCATGAATGACAAAACGCCGGTACCGCCGCCAAAATTGCCAGGAACAGTATTTGCACAACCATTTCCTTCACCGTTACAGGTTATCGAAGTTGAAGTACTTGAAGCGATAAACAGGGGATCAGTATTTAATGAGATGTCTTGAGTAATGGTACAAGTTCCATAAATTCCACCTGGATTGAGAAGATCATTGTCAAATCTCGTGTCGTGCATTGTCAATGTATAAGTACCATTTGCGAGATTCATAATAGTCACCCCGGCATCATCCTGCAGACCTAAATCATCAGCATCAATCATGTACTGAATGAAACTTTGGTTACCAGTGCCGATCACCTGAATAGAGCCATCAGCATCGCCACCGCAAGTTGGATCAGTTCCAATTAAAGTTCCGAATGAAAGACCACAATCGAAGATGCAAAGACCATTGTCAAAATCAGCATTTGAATCAAAATTCAAAGCAGCTGCATCAACACAACCTGGGGTACCACAATCGATGTTACCGAATTGGAGGTCTGTTTGAAGAACGTATGGACTTCCGGGACCACCGTAATCCGGGAAAACCTGAAGGTTAAAAATTCCACAGATGTCACCATCAGTTGTAATTTGTCCAAGAAGAACCTTGTTTTCCACACCAGCTTCAGTGTGAATGTTGTCTGTTAAAACAAACCAGGTTGCACCTACGACAGAATTTACAACGACACTTCCAGCTCCATAAGGTGCTGTATCAAAAAGTTCATTTTGCCAAGGCTGACCAGAATCCTGAAGTGCGTAATTTCCAATAGTACTTCCGTCATCGTTGCAAGAATATCCAACAGTGATGTAAGAATCGTACTCAAGCACCGGCACGACATCGTAAAGACTACAGAGAACATCATCTCCAAGAGTACCGCCAGAAGGATGATTCCAGATACCCTGACCTGTAACGTTTAGAATTAGAGGAGAGTTTGCATCTCCTGAAACTACAGCAACCCTATCGGTTGGACTGGTTGTGTTGGCGTAAATACGGTATGTGGTATGCCCTGCAGGATATCCTGAAACAGACGCATCATCCGTGTAAAACGTTTCAACAGAAATACCTGTGACCTGCGCAAGGGTAGGAAAAGCTGCCCCGATGATCGCAGACATAATAAGTAGTGCTCTCTTCATGAGTTAATATGGTTTTGGACTGATTAATTATGGTTTTCAACGGCCAAATATAGAAGATGTAGCCAAGATAAAAAATTAATCTTTTAAGAAAATGGGTTCAGTATTGAAAAGTAAAAACCCCTTCAAGATTGAACTTGAAGGGGTTTCGTGCGGAAAATCGATTTCCAAATATTTGTTGACAATGTTATTTCACAGAAACAATTTTTGTTTGCTGTGACACTCCATTACTGATAATCAATGAGTAAATGCCTGAAGCCAGATCCGATGTATTCATTGAAATGACGCGAGTTCCAGAAACTGTTCCCAGATTTTGTTCTGTCGCTACCTGGCCAAGTGTATTCACCATTCTGATAGTAATTTTTTGAGCAACAGAACTTGTGAAATTCACATTCAACACATCACTAGCAGGAACAGGGTAAGCTGTGAGATTCGCAACTACCTCATTTTCTGTAATACCAACAATGCAGGCATCGCAAGTATTGAAGGTATAGCAAATTGTCACCGGCTCAGTGGAAGTTCTGATATATTCACGGTTGTCACTAAATGAACCGTTATCAACACCGCAAGCGCCTGGTAGAGTGCTGAAATCCGCAGATTCTTCTAACCAATCAGCACCTGTATTCAAGTTATCGAGACCAATAACAAATTTAAAATGCAAAGCTTGAACACATACTCCTGAAACAGAAACAGACCAAGTTCCATCTGCGTTGTCATCAGTCATTTCCAAAGCACCACCCTGCCAGGTAGGGTTTGTAAAATCACCCATCACCCAAAGTGATTGACCTGCAGGTACTATGTTTGTTCCTTGTGCAACCTGGATGACCATGTCGGAAGGAGCAACCAAGGTTCCGCAAGGATCCGCGGAGCCAAAGCAATATGCAGGCAGAGTCGCTGGAGCGTCAGCCACAACCGTCAATTGACGGTCACCACCAAAGCCTTCCCATCCGCCAGTTCCAACGCGGAACTTGTATGCGTAATCCGCCGGAGCAAGACCAATAGTCAATTCCCAGATACCATCAAGATTAGCATCGGTCATCGGAACACCCGTAGACCAATTTGTCGCAGTGCCCATAAGGTTTACACCTTCAGCTGTGCTGATACATGCTGCATTCATATCCACCTGAAATGTGATAGACACCGGTTGAGTGCATGCATCGCATGAACTCCAGCAATATGCATTTAAGACTGTATTGTCTGTGTTGATTGCCTCCTGACGATTTCCATCACCAGGGCCGCAAGGACCAGAGATATTTTCATTTGGTAAATCCCAGCTGTTTCCATTAATATATTTGAAAGCAATGCTGCTCATAGTTCCAACACTAATGGTTGTTTCCCAAATATTGTCACCATCCCAATCCTGCAATGCGATCGTAGATGGATCCCAAATATCACCTTGAAAACTTCCTGCAACGTGAACGCCCTCAAGGCTGATATCTTCGCCTGGTTCTGCAAGATTGCCATCAAGATCGAGATCCACAGTTGACATATCTACGCGAAAGCGAACTGCGTTTTCTCCACAAATTGCGCATTTAGTGAAGCACACATCCACACTTTGCGGAGCATCAGCCACCATGATCTGGCGGTTGCCGTTTCCACTCACCTGAACAGTACAGGCATTGTCCACTGTTTCTGCAGCATCCCAACCGTTTCCATTGATGAATTTAAATTCATAACGACCTGGCATCAGGTTCAGTGTAAGGCTATAAATTCCATTTGCATCACCATCCGTCAATTCCAATGAAGCAACTCCAGGATCCCAGTTTCCATCTCCGGTAGTTCCGCTCATGTATGCCGCATTATCCGCTGTTCCATCGTAATTGTTATCGTAGAAATTTCCAGCGACATGAACACCGGCACCAGTAACGGTTTGACTGTTCATATCCACATTAAGAGAAACTGCCACCTGTGCTGATAAAACACAGCAGGCAACTAGACCGAAAATACTTAAGTAGATTTTTTTCATAGTTATGATTGTTTGATTTATTACTTCGTGTACTTTTAACACTTTGTCAAAAGTATACACTTTATTTGAAAACCCATCACAAATTGTCTTTTTTCTATGCAGAATACGCCCAACATTAAAAACCACATAGTTGTACTCTTACTGATTGCATTACCTACAGTTCTGTCAGCAAAAAAGAAAGAAATTGTAGTCACAAGAGTAGACCCTCCAAACTGGTGGACGGGCATGGCACAACAGAATTTGGAGTTGGTTTTTTATGGCCCGCAAATTCAACAGTACGAACTAATGCTGGAAGGTTCAGACACTGAAATCACTCTCATCACCAAACCTAAAAACAGCAATTATGTGTTCGTGGAATTGAAGATTGGTAACACACAACTGCCTGGAAATCTTCAATTCATTTTCACTTCTAAAAATAAAAAGAAATTCATTTATTCATATCCGCTTATCCAACGAGATTCTGAGCAAACTCCAAAAGGAATTGATGCTTCGGATTTAATCTACATGGTTTTTCCAGATCGCTTTTCGAATGGCGATCCATCGAATGATTCAGACACGACATTGAATGAAAAGACATGTGATCGGAATGGCCTCAAAAAAAGACACGGTGGCGATATTGCCGGAATTCAAAATCATCTTGACTATCTGGCAGAATTAGGTACCACGGCATTATGGATCAATCCGGTTCTTGAAAATAACCAACCGGCGGAAAGTTATCATGGATATGCAGCTACTGACCTGTACAAAGTTGATCCCCGCTTTGGCACAAATAAAAGCTATGCTGACCTTGTGCGATCATGCCACTCACGCGATATCAAAGTGATCTGGGATATTGTTTATAATCATTGGGGAAATGAAAATTGGATGTTCAAAGACATACCTGATAGCAGCTGGATTCATTGGTTCAACGAATTTACACGAACAAGTTATCGTGCAGAAGTGCTCATGGATCCTTATGCATCCGAATATGATAAAAAAATAATGACGGATGCGTGGTTTGATAAACACATGCCGGATCTCAATCAACAGGATGAACACCTTTCAAGGTACTTGATTCAGAATTCGATCTGGTGGATTGAATATGCCGGGATCGATGCATTCAGGATTGATACCTATGCATACCCTGATCAGCAATTTATGAAAGCATTAAATGAAGCAATCATTCAACAATATCCTGACTTTGTCCTTTTTGGTGAAACCTGGGTGCAGGGAACACCGGTTCAAGGTTGGTTCACAGAAAATACATTTCTGAAAAAAGACTACAACTCATCGTTACATGGCGTGACTGACTTTCAATTGTACTACGCTATTACAAAAGGGTTAAAAGAAAACTTCGGATGGGAAGAAGGATTGCGAAGAATCGAAATGACATTGGCACAAGATATCGTTTATCTGGATCCGACGAAACTCGTAACATTTTTGGACAATCACGATCTCAGCAGGTTTTACAGCGTGATCGATGAAGACTATGACAAATATCGAATGGGAATAAGTATGCTTTATACGCTGAGGGGGATTCCATCCATCTATTACGGCACCGAAATTCTCATGAAAAATTATGCGGATCCGGATGCGAAGGTGAGGGAAGATTTTCCAGGGGGTTGGAAAGGCGATCCTATGAATAAATTTTCGGCAGGCGGAAGAACTCCAAAAGAAAACGATGCTTTTAATTTATGTCGATTACTAGGTTCCTGGAGAAAAAACAATTCATGGATTGGTGAAGCCAAACTCACACAATTCGTCCCGGAAGAAAATACGTATGTCTATTTCAGACAGGACGACGGCCACACATTGATGTGTATATACAACCTCAATGAAAAAGAGTATAGCCTGAATTTGGAGCGCTTCACAGAATGCATACATTCAAAAAAAGGTGCGCATGATTTGCTCACCGGTAACTCATTTGTGATTGAAAAGAAGTTGAGCCTGCCAGCAAAATCGGTTATGATTCTGGAACTACAATAATCATTCTATTCAAACCCGCTTTCCATTCTTCCGGAACAAGCATTGTTTCCTTGAGTTCATGATTGTAGCACACCAGAACAGATGTTCCGGTAGCACAAAGTTCCTGTCCTCTTTTCAATTCATACACCAGCGTAAAGCTTTTATTGCCGATGTGCGAACATCTTGAGTGTATTTCTACCTTATCTCCTAACAATACAGGTCGAACATAATTGATCTCATTTCGCGCTACAAGAATTCCTTGAGTCTGCCAGTTCCATAATTTTCCAATGATCTGATTAAAAAAATGAATACGAGCCTGTTCGAAATAAGTAAAATAAACGGAATTGTTGACATGGCCCATAGCATCAATATCAGCAAATCTGATTTCAGGAGAATAGGAGGAGAAATTCATGGTGAGTAATTTGGCATCAAAAGAAGATCAAAGTTTCTGAAACTTCTTCTAATTTCATCGTTGAGTGCCGAATCATGATCCTTGCTAACATCTATTCACAGAATGAAGAAATCAAATTGACTTACTTTTGAACTCCAAGATTTAACACATGATTTTTTTATTCCTTTTTATTGCGATACTCCTCCTACCCTTTATATTCACTATCACTCTGTACAATAGTCTTCAGAAAAGCAAGATAAAAACAGATGAATCGTGGAGTGGAATCGGCATACAACTGCAACAACGAAATGATCTTATTCCGAATTTGGTTGAAACGGTAAAAGGTTATGCATCACATGAAAGTGCCACTTTGAATGAGGTGATTAAATGGCGAAATCAAAGTGCACAAGCTTCAACTCCCGCAGAACAAAATCAAGTGGAATCAGCATTGAATCGTGCAATGGTGAATGTAATGGCTGTTTCAGAAAACTATCCAAATTTAAAAGCAGATCAACATTTCCAACAGCTTCAGTCGCAACTTGGAACAATTGAAGAAAAGATTCAATTGTCCAGAAGTAAATACAATTTAGACGCAAGAAGTTACAACTCCAAACTTGTCGTATTTCCTGGCAATATGGTGGCCAATTTTTTTCAATTAAAACCGGTTGTATTTTTTGCAGAAGACGAAAAGTCCCGAACCGCACCAAAAGTCAGCTTCAACTAAAAAATCTATTGCACTTCAATCACAAGTCCTTTCAGGTATTCACCTTCAGGATGAAAAATGCTGATTGGATGATCTGCAGGCTGGTGAAGTTGATGCAGTATGCGGACACGTCGTCCTGCATTGATTGCCGCAGCCATCACAGAATCCCGAAATAACTTTTTATCAATAACCTGTGAGCAGGAAAAAGTAAAAATCATTCCGCCGGGCTTGATTTGTCGAATCGCGGCTTCATTGATTCGAATATATCCCTGCACTGCCTTGTGACGTGCACTGAGGTGCTTAGCAAACGCAGGAGGATCCAATACAATGATGTCGTAATCTTCTTTCAGATTTTTCATGTACTCAACAGCGTCAGCTTTGATGACATCATGCTTCTTGTCATCAAAGCCATTAAGCTTCACGTTTTCAAGCGCAAGGTCCAACGCTTTCTGACTGCTGTCAAGGCTATGAACGAGTTCTGCGCCGGCAATCAATGCATAAACAGAAAATCCACCTGTATAACAAAATGTATTGAGTACTTTTTTGCCATTTGAATACTCTCCCAGTAATTTTCTGTTTTCGCGCTGATCTATGAAGTATCCTGTTTTCTGTCCCTGCTCCCAATCAATGCGCGTAGAACAACCGTGTTCAAAGCAAACATCACTTTCCTTTTGACCAATCAAGTAATCACCGACGGAACTGTTTTCTTGTCCTGCTTTTCCATCTCCACGATCGTAAACAGCTTTGATCCGTCCTTGGTAAACACTGATAATTGCATCCGCGATTGTTTTTCTCAATTCAAACATGCCTACGCTGTGAGTCTGTATAACAGCAGTTGCGCCATATATATCTACAATCAATCCGGGCAGACCATCACCTTCTGCATGTATAAGTCGATAGATATTGGTAAACTCATTGTCAACAAAACCGAGCTGAGCACGAAGGTCGAAAGCGTTTTTAATTTTGCCTTTCCAAAAGGTCTCGGGATTATCATAACCGGTGAATGAGAAAATTCTCACCGTAATGGAGCCTTCTGCACAATGACCAGTGGCCAGATACTGACCTTTCGAATCGCAAACTTCAACGATATCGCCATTGTGTGCTTCGCCTTGAACGTTTTGAATGGCACCGGAAAAAACCCATGGATGAAAGCGTTTCACCGATTGTTCTTTGCCTGGCTTCAGAATTATTTTTGGAATGGACATATTGAAATTAAAGGCTGCAAAGCTATTCATTCTCAAGGCCGGGCAAGCCAAGGAATAATTTGTCGTCCAATACCAACTCACCCATATCAATTTTCCACCTTGCAAATTCAATGAGATGCTCCCTGGAAAATTTGGGTAACACATTCGGAAGTTCATCCAGAGTAAGAGCCTTTTTTAATACGATATCCATTACAGCAACACTCATCTCTTCGTATTCCACCGGCGTTAATCCGTGTCTGACATTTTCTCTGCACACATCGCACACTCCACAAGGCGCGGTGTTTTTTTCGCCGAAATATTCAAGCAATTGAATACTTCTACAACGATTCTGGGTCAGGTATTTTTGCATCACCTCTACCCTCTCCAGTTCTCTTTTCTTTCTATCTTCATAAATTTCGGGTGCGAGAATGATGCTGTCTTCGTGCATTCTGCCAGTCAGAAATGTCAATACAGGTATATCCGTTTGTTGGGCGTATTCCAATACGTGTTGGTTGCTCAGCAAATTCAATTTCTCCTTGACCTCGGCAAGAGACAAACGAGCATTCCGTGCAATGTCGTCTTCTCGGATATTGGTGAACTGTTCAAATACGCCACCATACATTCTCAAGATTACTTTGATAAAACCGTCGATGGAAGGATTGGCAACCTGATAGCTGTAAAGATCCTGTCTTCTCATCCGAAATAAAATTCTCGAAGGAAGAAAAGCAATTTCATTCAATTGAACATAGCCTGCGAGTTCGAGCAATTTGAGCGCATGAACAGTTTCAGAATAATTCAACGAAAAATTCCGCACAAAATCAGAAAACGGAAATGGATAGGCGATATCCATACCGGCACCAGGAGCGAGTTGCAAGAAATTACCAATGCACTTATACACTTTTCGTATAAACTCTTTTGGTGGAAACCGTTGATCAATTTGTTTGATTAGTTTATCGATATCGGAATCATTGTATAACAAAACAGCATACGCTTTCAATCCATCTCTTCCTCCCCTGCCCGCTTCCTGGAAATAAGCTTCAGGATGTTGAGGCACATCTGCGTGAATGACAAAACGCACGTCCGGTTTATCGATACCCATGCCGAATGCATTCGTTGCGCAGATAATTCTCACCTGATTGCTCATCCACTTTTTGAATGCTGTTTCTCTCACAGCGACTGTCATTCCTGCGTTGTAGGCAGATGACATTATTCCGTTTCTCGTTAAGAGTTCGGCCAATTCCCTTGTTCTTAAACGTGTGCCGCAGTAAACAATGCCACTGCCATTCATTTTGCGGCAAATTTCAAGTAGTTTTTCTTCTTTGTCTTCCTGCATCGAAACATTGTAAGACAAGTTTTGTCGGCTGAAACTTGTGCCAATGATATTCTCCGATGGAAAAAGCAGTTTTTGCTGAATGTCTTTGACCACTTGTGGCGTGGCACTGGCAGTCAGAGCTAGCACGGGCACATCTGGTTTTATAGATCGAATCTCCGCAATTTTGAGATACTCAGGTCGAAAATCGTAACCCCATTGAGAGATGCAATGCGCTTCATCGACTGCAATCAGTCCTATTTTCATTTTCCTGAACCTTTCCAGAAACAACTCATTCTTCAATCTTTCAGGAGAAACGTAGAGGAATTTTTCATCCCCATAAATACAATTGTCGAGGATCCGGTCAATTTCTCTGGCACTCATAGCAGAATG
>JANOVT010000323.1:0-2052 GCA_031417525.1 Flavobacteriales bacterium
ATGTGTGCGACATCGGTGCAAATCACTTCATCGCCCGGACGCGTATGAACGCTGATCGCTATCTGGTTGGTTTGCGTGCCGCTACTGCAATACAGCCCGGCTTCCATTCCAAACATCTCAGCTGCGAGTCGTTGTAGCTCATTCACCGTAGGATCTTCTCCAAAAACATCATCACCTACCTTTGCTGTGGCCATGGCTTTGAGCATTTCCACGGATGGTTGGGTAACGGTATCACTTCGCAAATCGATCATTTCTTCTGATTTTTTTTTGAGTCCGCTAATGTAACTTCAACCTGGCCTGCGGCGTTTTTGTTCTCGCCACATAGTGGTAAACAGATTTGTGCGGATTTTGGCAGATTTACGCGGATTTTTTAATTCTGCGGTTTGTTGGATGAATGAGTGAATTTGAAATATATAGCCTAATCTTCTCCAGGATTTACATCGACTTTAAAAGTCAAAACATGAAGAACAAATCTGCGCAAATCCGCTCCAATCTGCGTAAATCTGTTTTCCACTATGTGGCGAGAACAAAAAGGCCGTAGGCCGCCTCTCCTAAAATCCATGCAAATCTGTTTACCACTATGTGGCGAGAACGAATCAGGATATGTTTCAGAACAGGCCTTTGAAAAATAAAATCAAAAAATGAACGCTTTAGACTTTTTTTGCGTCCTGTTAAAGTCATGACACTCTGGTTTGAAAAATTACTTCCACATATTAGGACTTGAAATTGGCGCCGGTGAAAATGAAATCCGCAAAGCTTTTCGCGCAAAAGCCAAGCTGTTTCATCCTGATGTGAATTCGGACGAAGACGCACGACAGAAATTTATTGAAGTGCAACAGGCCTATTCATTCCTTATAAATGATGCGCAAAGAAGGAACTACACGTTGCTTCTCAATGAGGAAAAAATGTCTCAATCCGAGCAGGATCGGCGTGAACAGATTTACAAGTTATGGGTGGAACATCAGCAACGTAAGGCCAGAACCCGAAACGCGCTCGAAGACTCTTATTACATGGAAGGTGGCAACCTTTTTGAAAAGCGCATGTGGCGCGGACTGAATTTGTTTTACAATGTGTTTTTTATGTCGATTTTTGTTTTCATCATCGCGATGCCAATTATCAACTACATCGAACAACTTGATAAACCAATCAATCAGCAACGTCCATTATTCTATTTCCTGATTCCAATTATTCTTGGCTCTGTGTTTTTATCCTATGGCTATTATTATTGGTTCATTCTGAAAGTAGATCGGGAGTAAGAAAAGAATGATGGAAATTTCAACTGATTCACTGGTAGTTCCGCTGTGTTGTTTTCCTCCGATTGCCTGGATGAAAATCATCACCCAGCCAAATGCGATCATAGATCCTCACGAAAATTATGTGAAACAAACTTATCGCAACAGATATGACGTGAGTGGCGTGAACGGAGTGATTCAATTGACCGTGCCGGTGCAAGGACAAAAAGGAGCGAAAGTGCCATTCAACAACATTCACATAGCTGGAAATGATTGGCGAAAATCTCATTTGGCGACTATTCGTTCTGCGTATGGAAGAGCTGCTTATTTTGAACATTACTTCGACGACATCAAATCCATTCTCCTGGGCAAACAAATCACTTTATTGGAACTCAATATGGAAATCCTCGATTGGATCAAACAATCCTGTCCTGGATTCGATTGGAATTTGAGCTCTTCCCACATTGAAAAATGCTCATCAGATTATCGTGATCGTTTCGAACCATCCACTGAATGGCCGAATTTTCAATCGTACCCGCAGGTTTTTAGCGACCGATTTCCATTTCAAAACAACCTATCCGTTTTGGATCTGATGATGAATAAGGGGCCTGATATGTTTAGTTACCTGCAAAAAATTGAATTCTTTTGATCGGATTAACGTGCTAAAACTCGTAGGCTTGAAACAACAAAACTCTAAATGTTCGCAATGGTTCGACAAGCTCACCATTACAGCTTCGTTACGTATCGGGGGAAGAATGGCGGCGCGTGGCGCCGCCAATAATACCATACCTCGCGTTAAAAGTAAAGGTTAGCATGTAGT
>JANOVT010000324.1:0-10594 GCA_031417525.1 Flavobacteriales bacterium
CCGCTTCGCGGCCTCCAATCTCTCCCCATGGATTGTCATGGTGAGCTTGCCGAACCATTTTTTGCGTTTTACTCAGACATCTGTGACGATGAACTCTGAACTATTTGCTGTGAATAAATTAAGTCTCTCTCTTTTAGTGACTTTGCTATTTTCGCCCCCGCATTTTAAACCCTAAAAACACAAACCCAATGAAAAAGGTCCTATTTGCAGTTGCTTCTGTGGTTCTTACTATTTCGTTCACTTCTTGCGGAGGTGGCTGGACACCTGAATCAAAGAAAGAAGCTGCTGAATCATGCACTTCAATGATGGAAATTGTTTATCCTGATGATGCAAAATCTATTTGTGATTGTTATGTAAACAAACTCGCTGAGAAATATCCGAAAGCTGACCAGACACCTGATCAATCAACGGTGATTATGGATGAGTGTTCTGCTGATGCCAAGAAAAAGGCTGACGAGGCCTTCGATAAAAAGATGGATGAGATGATGAACAGCATGGATACTGATACTGTTCCTGCAGAAGAGCCAACACATTAATATTTTGTAGTGTATTACTATTTAAAAAAGCTCCGTTTGCCGGGGCTTTTTTAATTTTGCACTGATCCATTGATTTGAAAAGGACCATTTTCATATATGCCGTTGTGTTGGCCGCAGTCATTCTGATCATGCAGCTTGTCAATTATTATTACCTTGTGAGGTCGTTTACTATTGAATTTTATTTGGGAATCATTGCCCTGGTTTTTGCTACAATGGGAATCTGGGTGGGATGGAGGTTGACAGAGCGTAAGAGCATGGAGGTTGGTCTGCACCTGAAACAATTCCCAACTCCTACACTTCCGGAGATAGATTCGGGTACTTATGGTATCAGTAAACGGGAAGAAGAAGTTCTGCTTCTCATTGCAAAGGGTTTCAGCAACCAGGAAATTGCCGACAAACTTTTTGTCTCATTGAATACCATCAAGACGCACTCGGCGAATTTGTTTCTCAAGCTCGACGTAAAACGCAGAACACAAGCGGTTCATCGGGCGAGGGAATTGAAAATTATTCCCTGATGCTTTGGGATGATTTGAGTGTATTTTCAGTAATTCATACTTTTGGGTGAGGCGCGGTCACTGCTGTTATACCCTCTTTTGCCACCAAATCAAAACCAAATCAAAATGAAAAAAATTGTTTTAACCTATGGTCTTATTGCCGGTGCCATTGTTGGTGCCATGTTGTTCGTAACCATTCCGATGTTCAACAACGGAACCCTCAAACTGGAGAATGGGCATTGGGTAGGATATGCCTCCATGATCATCGCGCTTTCACTGGTCTTTTTTGCAGTACGCAATTTTCGCGACCATCACCTGAATGGAATTATTTCATTCGGTAAAGCGTTTCAGGTGGGCATTTTGGTGGTGCTTGTGGCAGCTGTCATTTATGCCTGTGCCTGGGAAATTTGTTATCACACGATCGCCCAGGGATTTACAGAAATGATGAAGGAAAGCTCTATGAAACAAATTCAGGAGGCGGGTGGCGATGCTGCTGCGCTTCAGCAGAACGCGGTGGAAATGGATCAATTCATCGAGATGTATAAAAATCCGTTTGTTCGCTTTGGAATGACGATACTGGAGATATTGCCGGTTGGATTGGCTGTGTCGCTTTTAAGTGCAGCCATCCTAAAACGAAAACAGCAACCGACGCACCAGGCGGTGTCGTGAAGAATTATTAGAGCAATTATTAATTATCAATTATTAATTATGGGAGAGCTTGTGTGCCATTCGAATATGGCTACACCGCAAATGACGTGATACACTGTGCAATAATTAATAATTGATAATTTTCCTACAAAGTGCCTCTCAGCTCCTGCTCTCTTTCAATCGCCTCAAACAACGCTTTGAAATTTCCTTTGCCAAAACTTTTGGCTCCTTTGCGCTGAATGATTTCGAAAAACATCGTCGGACGATCGAGCACAGGTTTGGTGAAAATCTGTAAGAGATATCCTTCGTCGTCGCGGTCGATGAGTATGCCCAGATCCTGAAGTGGCTTGAGGTCTTCATCTATTTTACCCACACGATCTAAGACGGTTTCGTAATAGACGGGTGGTACTGTAAGGAATTCTACACCACGGCTTTTGAGGGCGGTGACAGTTTCGACAATATTGTTCGTTGCTACTGCAATGTGCTGCACACCTGCTCCATTGTAAAAATCAATGTATTCTTCAATCTGCGATTTTTTTCTTCCTTCAGCGGGTTCATTGATCGGGAATTTTATCCGGCCATTTCCATTGCTCATCACCTTGCTCATCAGAGCTGTGTATTCCGTGCTGATGTCTTTATCGTCAAAAGAAACGAGTTGAGCAAAACCCATGACTTTTCCATAAAACTCCACCCATTTATTCATTTCATTCCAACCAACGTTGCCAACCATGTGGTCGATGAATTTCAGACCGGTATCAGCAGCGCGGTATCCCGGATTCCAGGCTTTATAACCCGGTAAAAAAATACCCTTATAATCTTTTCTTTCTACAAATATGTGCAGCGTTTCTCCGTAAGTGTGAATTCCGGAAAGTACCACTTTGCCGTCTTTGTCTTCACGCACTTCAGGCTGCATGCAGCTTTCACCGCCACGTTTGGTGGTTTCTTCCCAGCTCAATTTTGCATCATCCACCCACAACGCAATGGTCTTCACTCCATCACCGTGTTTGTTGATGTGCTCATTGATCGGACCACCGGGTCCTAGCGGAGATGTAAGAACAAGACGAATCTTGTCCTGCTCCAAAACATAACTTACCCTATCCTTCACTCCGGTTTCCAAACCACAATAGGCAAGCGGCTGAAATCCCCACGCACTGATGTAATAGTGCGCCGCCTGTTTGGCATTGCCGACATATAATTCGACATGGTCTGTTCCAAGCAATGGAAGAAAGTCTTCTGCGTCGGCTACAACCTTTTCTAATTCAAGTGATGTGTTATCTGTTTTCATGATGCTCAAAAATGTGACGATTTGACGATGTGATGATGTGATGATGTGGTGATGTGGTGATGTGATGATGTGATGATGTGATGATGTGATGATGTGATGATGTGATGATGTGATGATGTGGTGGAATAAAGCGAACAAAGTTGGTTATTTTGTTTTTGATGAAGCAATTATTTTGGAAAGAACTTTTTTGATGGGTAGAACCTGTGGCATCAAAATGTCAGGATTTGGGTATCCAGTACTCTTTAAGCAGAGTCGCAGCCAATAGTCAGTTTCTTCTAATTCTTTATGAGCTATTTTAAGCTTGTGAATGAAATCCGCCTTGCTTTCTGCGCTTTGAGATTCATGAACATTTGCCCCTATCGAAGTGGCGCAACGTAGCAATTGCCTCGCAATAACAAATTTCTTCTCTCCTTCTAACAGTTCGCAATACACAATGGCGTCAAGTGCAAACTGAAAGGTCAATTCAACAATTATGTTCTCTTTTTTAATTTCACCACCATCCATTAATTCCGAGTTTATCGTCACATCATCACATCATCACATCGCCACATCAACACATTAGCACATCATCACATTATCACATCATTCACTCCAGCCAACTTGTCTTGTAGGTATTATCAGCAATATCAACCGCAGCTTGGGTGAGCTTGAGCGGCTTGAACGTATCCACCATAACCGCAAGTTCTCCTGTTTCTTTTTTACCAATGCTTCTTTCATAAGCACCAGGATGTGGGCCATGGGGTATACCTCCCGGATGCAATGAAATAAAACCCTTGTCAACATGATTTCTACTCATGAAATCTCCATCGACGTAGTACAAAACTTCATCACTGTCGATGTTGCTATGATTGTATGGCGAAGGAATGCTCTTCGGGTGATAGTCATATAGTCTCGGGCAGAATGAACAAACCACAAAATTGTGTGCCTCAAAAGTCTGATGCACCGGAGGCGGCTGATGCACCCGGCCAGTGATAGGTTCGAAGTCGTGGATTGAAAATGCGTAGGGATAATTGTATCCATCCCATCCCACCACATCAAATGGATGTGAGGCATAAACAATCTCATGCATCACATTTTCTTTTCTGATCTTGATAACAAAGTCTCCTTTTTCATCGTGTGTTTCCAGATTTGCAGGTCTGCGAAGGTCACGCTCGCAAAAAGGAGAGTGCTCCAATAATTGTCCGAAATTATTTCGGTATCGGTTCGGGGTTAAAATCGGAGAAAAGGACTCGACAATAAATAACCTGTTGTCAGTTGTGTCAAATTCAATTTGATAAATGATTCCTCTCGGAATCACCAGATAATCGCCATAAGCAAATTCAATATTGCCAAGCAGCGTGCGCAATTTTCCCGAACCTTTATGAACAAAAATCAATTCGTCTGCATCGGCGTTTTTATAGAAATAATCACTCATGCTTTTGATGGGAGCGGCGAGTGAAATATTCAGATCATTATTAAAGAGTACATGTATGCGACTTTTTAAAAAGTCATCTTCCGGTTTCACATTCCAGCCCTGAAGCATCATGGGCGTAATGTTTTTATTGATCACAGCTATTGGAGTTACATCTTCGTCATTGCCGATGGAGCGAATCATGGTAGGCCGATGAACATGATAGAGCAACGAACTCATCCCATGAAATCCCTCTGTTCCAAAAAGTTGCTCATAATAAATTCCGCCATCCGGTTTTTCATGAATGGTATGACGCTTATGGGGGATGCTTCCGAGCTGGTGATAGATTGGCATAGATGATGGCTGATTGGGAGCAAATTTACGCCAGATTACACTCTATTGAATGTTGGTTGGAGAGTCGTTTTTTGTAGGAAAAGGACTACTTGCGTGACGAACCGAATTTTGGTGGCTCAATGAAATCCACTACTCCAAATGCTTTGGGATAATATTTCTGAATGATCTGTAAGTGTTTTTCCATGTCCATCCTCGAAATGAAATCCCCGAGTTGCAACGCCTGTTCCGGAACAATTTGTTTTGCATAAATGGAATAGGGAAGACCGAAGGATAAATACTTGTTGCGCTCAGATTTCGCCTGATCAATGGAACCCAAAAATATCTGAATCCGATATCCTTTAATGTCCTTGAATTTCCTTGTACTTTTCTCCAGGCGGATAATTGAGCTGTCGGCCTGAATGGTTACCTTGCCTACACCACTAAGTTGAGGATTTATGGAATTGGTATCGGAAGCTATTTTGTTAGGACTTAGGGCTGTGAGCACTTTTTTGAGTGAGTCGTTTTGTGCGGAAAGAGAATTGACCCCTATCAGCAGAAGCAGCAACGATAAAATGCAAAGTACTCTCATGGATGGATTAAATGCCGGATGCAAAGCTATCAAAGCGGATTGATTTGTTGTGCGAATTATAAAAATCATGCCTGATAAACCCAAATCACGCGATAGAAAATTAAATTTCATTTCCTCAAAGAAAATGTTTTTTCTATCGCGTAGATTTGTGAATCCCGCAAGCTATTCAAGTCAAGAAGTATCTTATTCGTAATTCGGGATAAAATTGAATTTGATGCTTTTGCACATGGATAAGCAGGTATTCTTTGACCACCCTATTTAGAATGCTTTTAAATTGTTAACAATCTTTTTGTCATGCTTATGTCAAAGGCCCTGCGCATATAAATTTGCCGCGCGTTATAACCTGCCCTTGTGCAAAAAACATCAGTAATGAAGCGGCTTTCACGAAGTTTTAGCAGCAAAGCAATTGTCACTTTTTCCATCGTAATGTTACTCACTTTCAATGCCTTCGCCGGCATTTTTGAGGGTGGTGATGCTGCGAAGGGTGAATCATTATTCAAAGCGAATTGCGCTGCATGTCACAAAACAACAGATGAAGTTCTGGCAGCGCCAGGGCTAAAAGATGTTGATGTCCGATGGAAAGGCAAGGATGCCCTCATCGTAAAATGGATTCAGAATCCGCAGGCTGCTGCGGCTTCCGGTGATCCATACATCAAAGGCATCGTTGAGAAATATGTTCCGACTTTCGGTTGGATGGCAGCTCAGGCCGTCAGCGAAGCGGATATCAAAAACATTCTTGCTTATGTGAAGGTTAATGTCCCGCCGCCGCCGCCAGGTGGAGCAACGGTCAACAAGTGTATGACTCTTGAAGAAATCAAGGCTACGAAAGAGGCTACTGAAGAAAGTGACGGAACTATCTGGTTTCTGATCATCATTTCAATGCTTGCAATCATTGCAGTAACAGCCTCCAATATTTCCCGTTCATTGAAAAACGCCGTGAACGAACGTGAAGGTTTGGCGCCACTTCCTGAACATTCATACTGGCAGTCTTCCAAATCCTGGATGTGGAAAAACAAAAAATTCGTTTCTGTTATTGGTCTTTTTCTTTTCTGTTACTTCACCGTAGTCGGATACAAGTCACTCATGGATATTGGCGTGTATGATGGTTACACTCCGGAACAACCCATTTGGTTTTCTCACGCGATCCACAATTGCCAGAATGAGATTGATTGCCAATACTGCCATAGCAGTGCTTCCAAATCAAAAAACGCGGGTATTCCTTCTGTGAATGTTTGTATGAATTGCCACAAAGGAATCAAGAAGGGAACAATCACCGGCGAGAAGGAGATATCTAAAATTTACACTGCAATTGGTTTTGATCCGGCTACTGGAACATATATAGCAGATTACGAGCAGAAACCAATTGTCTGGAACAAGGTGAATAATTTGCCTGATCACGTTTTGTTCAATCACTCTACTCACGTTGCTATCGGCAAGGTGGATTGCAAAAACTGTCACGGTCCTCAGCAGATGTACACTGTTGGTCATGTGCCAACTGCGGAAGAGATCAATTCACAGGAAGATGTTGTAGGCTTGGTAAAACTTGAAAAACGCCCATTCACAATGGGCTGGTGTCTCGAGTGTCACAACAAAAAGGAGATTGATCTTAATGGAAGTGCATACTACCAGGAAATGCATGAGCGCTTCAAAGCTTCTGCACTTGGACAGAGAACTCTGCGCGATATCATGGAAGATGGCTCTGCTACTGTACGTGAATTGGGCGGATGGGAATGCGGCAAATGCCACTACTAAGAATTTTTTTACTTAAAGAAAACACGGATTAACCTCCATGGGAATGAATAAAAAATACTGGACGAGCCTGGATGAACTGCAGAACACTGCAGCTGCGCAGGATGCGTTGACCAACGAGTTTACGCGTTCCAACAACTCCGGCGATCAATCGGTTGAGAGTTTCCTGACTGATGATAAACTCAGCGAAACAAATACCGGAAGAAGGGATTTTCTCAAATTTATGGGATTTAGCCTGGCGGCAGCAACTCTTGCTGCATGCGAGACTCCTGTGGTGAAGTCTATTCCCTACGTCGTGAAACCGGAAGAGATTACTCCCGGTGTAGCCAATTTTTATGCTTCTACTTATTATGATGGAAATGACTACGGTAATCTTCTCGTAAAAACACGTGAAGGCCGTCCGATTTTCATCAAGGGAAATAAAGAACACGGAATCAGCAAAGGTGGATTGAATTCAAGAATGAATTCTTCCGTTCTAAGCCTTTATGATAGCGCCAGATTGAAAGGGCCGCGCAAATCAGGTGCAGATATAAGCTGGACTGATTTGGATTCCGAAATCAAAACGGCACTCGCTTCTTCAAATACTATCCGCATCGTTTCCGGAACAATCATCAGCCCAAGCACTCAACGTTCAATTGCTGAGTTTTCTGCGAAGTATGCCGGTAAAGTGAAACACGTTCAATATGATGCTATTTCATACTCCGGACTTGCCAAAGCGAACAATGGAATTATACCTGCTTATGATTTTAGCAAAGCAAAAACAATTGTAAGCATTTCCGCAGACTTCCTTGGTTCATGGTTGATGTCATCATTGAACACAGTTCAATACGCTGATAGCCGCCGACCTGAGAATGGTTGGATGAACAAACATTATCAGTTCGAAAGTTTGATGTCTTTGACAGGCACAAATAGTGATGTCAGAGTTACCATCAAACCTTCGCAAGAAGGAATGGTCGCTGCGGCATTGTACGCAGCGGTTACTGGTGGTTCACCAGTGAGCGTTGAAGGTGCAGACATCGCTATCAAAAGCGCAGCAGATGATTTGAAAGCTGCACGCGGAGCTTCTATTGTTGTTGCCGGCAGTAATGATCCGAATGTTCAGACAATTGTCGCAGCCATCAACAATGCTCTTGGAAATACTGGAACAACTATCGAAGTTGCTCATGGAATCAATCTCTTCAAAGGAAGTGATGACCAAATGAAACAACTCGTGGATGAAATGAACGCCGGTTCCGTGGATACCTTGATTGTTTATGGATCGAATCCAGCATACTCATGGTATGAAGCAGACAAGTTCATCATGGGGCTTCAGAAAGTAAAAAATTCTGTTTGTTTCAATTTGTATTCAGATGAAACCGCCAGTCGTTGTCTTTACGTCGCTCCTGATCATCATTATCTGGAGTCTTGGAATGATTATTCGCCGATGAATGGCCGCACGGATTTGGTGCAGCCAACGATTAGTCCTCTTTATAATAGCCGATATGCTCAGGAATCATTACTGAGATGGGCAGATAACAATAGCACATACTATGATTATGTGCGCATGACTCACAACGGAGGATATGCTCCTGCGATGATGAAGACTGACATGAATTGGAATACTGCCGTTCACAACGGAACTTTCAATCATGCAATGGTTGCAGCAGCTCCTGTTGTGATCGAAATGGAAGGAAATGTGACAGTGGATGAAGCGATTGCTGCTGCAGCCACTACTGCACCCGTGATGACATCTGCACCAATCAATGTGAGCGAGGCAGTAAGTCGTGTAAGTGGAATTAAATCAGGTGAATGGGAACTTGCTCTTTATCAGAAAGTGACTATGGGTAATGGTAGCCATGCAAATAATGCATTACTGCATGAAACCCCTGATCCAATCACGAAAGTGACCTGGGACAATTATGTGACTATGGCCTTTGCCGATATGAAGGAAATGGGTCTCGAGACTTCTATTGGTCAATGTGATTGTGCTTCGCTAGTGACAGTGAGTGTTAATGGAAAAAACATCACATTACCAGCTTTCCCAACTCCTGGCCAGAAACGCAAAACCATTGGTATTGCACTTGGTTATGGTCGTGGAGCTGGCAACGAGGAAATAGGAAAAGCTGCATTCCAAACGGGCCGCAAGGGCGACCACTTAATGGAAAATGTAGGCTCAGGAGAACAAAAACAAACGGTCGGAAGAAACGCATATCCACTCGCTGCTGTGGTTGATGGATTTGCTAGTTATGTTGCGTACAATGTGAGCATTGCTTCTGCACCTGGAACATATGCTATCGCGACAACACAGATGCACAGCACCGTGATGGGCCGTGATTCTGTTGTAAAAGAAACAGTGATTTCTACTTATCTGAAAGAAAAAGATAAAAAGAAAGGTGAAGCATCCTATAACATGGCTGTTACCCTTCCTGTTCATGAAGATATTAATAAGGACGGTAAGATTGATGTAAACGATAGAGTAGGTATCCGTGAGATGGATCTTTGGAGAGATCATCCGGTTGAAGGTGTTGGTCACCGCTGGGGATTGACTATCGACTTGAATTCATGTCTTGGTTGTGGTTCTTGCATCACGGCTTGTCATACAGAAAATAATGTACCTGTTGTTGGTAAAGACGAAGTTCTTCGTCACCGTGACATGCACTGGTTGCGTATCGATAGGTATTTCTCTTCCGCACAGGATACTTTGAAAGAGACCAAAGAAGCCAACAACATCGGAACCATCGGAGCTTATCGCATGATGGAAGATCCGGAAGAAAATCCACAGACTGTTCACATGCCGATGATGTGTCAGCATTGTAACCATGCTCCTTGCGAAACTGTTTGCCCTGTTGCGGCTACTGTTCACAGCAACGAAGGTTTGAATAACATGGCTTATAACCGCTGCATCGGAACAAGATATTGCGCGAATAACTGCCCTTATAAAGTGAGAAGATTCAACTGGTTCAACTATGTAACCAACGACAAGTTTGCGATGGTAAATCCATCACAAGATGAGACGTTGCGTATGGTATTGAATCCGGATGTAACTGTTCGTACACGTGGTGTCATGGAAAAATGCAGCATGTGTCAGCAACGTATTCAGGGTGGAAAAACAGAAGCCAAGAAGAATGGAACAATTGTAATAGACGGAATGATTCAGACTGCTTGCGCTGAAGCATGTCCTACCAATGCGATTGTATTTGGTGATTTGAATGACAAGTCTTCGAAGAACGCAAAACGCGCTTCGGACGTGCGCTCTTATCATGCACTCGAAGAAGTGGGTATTCAACCCAATGTATTCTACATGACCAAAGTGAGAAACATCGAAGAAACTGAAGCCTGATAATTACAAACCAACGAGATGTTCAAAGAATCCAACATAAGAAAGCCGCTGATCCTCGGGCACAAAACGTATCATGATATCACACAGGATATCGTCGGACCGATTGAAGGACCAGCTCCGAAACAATGGAAGATTGCATTCACCATTGCACTCATCGTGGCGCTGTATGGTGTCGGATGTATCATGTACCTGGTGGGTGTGGGTATTGGTTCATGGGGATTGAATAAAACAGTTGGTTGGGCTTGGGATAT
>JANOVT010000325.1:0-39244 GCA_031417525.1 Flavobacteriales bacterium
GCACAAAACAGCAAGTCCGAAAGCATCAATAAGATGAGTTCTGTTTCAACACGCACAATCAGTATTGAAGAAGCACAACGTTATAGCGGCACTCTGCAGGACATAGCGCGCATGGCACAGAACTATGCAGGAGTGAGCAGCGCCAATGATGACCGCAACGACATCATCATCCGTGGTAACTCGCCATCAGGAGTGTTGTGGAGATTGGAAGGAATCGATATACCAAATCCCAATCACTTCGCGACACTTGCAACAACAGGCGGTCCAATTTCATTGATCAATACAAACAACCTTTCGAAGTCTGATTTTTCGACAAGTGCATTTGCAGCAGAATATGGCAACGCACTTTCTGGCGTATTCGATTTGAAATTGCGAAGTGGAAATAATGACAAACGTGAGTATATGGCCCAAATGGGATTCAATGGATTCGAGCTTGGCGCTGAAGGACCTTTCAAAAAAGGTAAACAAGCTTCTTATATGGTGAATGCGCGATATTCATTTTTAGGAATCATGACCAAGTTGGGAATTGATTTTGGAACCGGCTCTGCTGTTCCGGAATATCAGGACCTAACATTTAAGATTGATCTTCCAACTGCGAAGGCTGGAAAATTTACATTTTTCGGAGTGGGCGGAACAAGTTTTATCAACTTTAAAGCGGAGGAATCCGGCGACAATAATTTATACAATGATGGACGCGAAAATCAGCAGTTCAAAAGTTCGACGGGAATTGCCGGGATGACGCACACCTATTTTTTCAATGAAAAAACTTATGGAAAATTAATACTCGCAACGACCACAGGCGGCACACAGGGCTGGACAGACACCCTTGACACTGACAACAATGCAACTCGCACTTTTGGGATTTACCAAAGACAAAATGATGCAAAAGCAAGTTACTTCATCAATTCCAAATTGAACGCCAGACATACTGTGAAAGTAGGTGTGATGTATGACTACTACATGTTTAATGTAGAGGATAGCATCCGATATACAGGTGGGTATTTTTTTAAGGAAATGGATTTTGAAGGTGAGACATCATTGGCAAGAGCTTATACCGAATGGCAGTATAGACCTGGAGAAAGATTGACTTTCAATTCGGGAGTGTATTCACAGTATTTTCTATATAACGACAGGACATCAGTTGAACCGCGACTTGGCGCGAGGTATAAGCTGAACGAAAAACAATCACTCAATTTTGGTTCGGGACTTCATAGCCAATTACAACCCATCACGATTTATTTTAATCGTCAGGAAGGAACAAATGGAGAAACGCTGGCGAATAATAAAAGTCTAGACTTCAACAAAGCCGCACATTTTGTGCTCGGTCATGATTATCAGATTGGTAAAAATGTGAGGCTTAAAACTGAAATCTATTATCAGTACTTGTACAACATTGCCGTCGATCGGGATTCTTCGTCATTTTCTGTGTTGAATGTCGGTGCTGATTTTGTGATTCCCAACAACGCGAATCTTGTCAATAAAGGAACGGGGAATAACTATGGTGTTGAAATAACACTGGAGCGTTTTCTCAACAAAGGATTTTATTTTCTGCTCACTTCTTCTGTTTTTCAAAGTCAGTATACAGGCAGCGATGGAGTGGAACGAAATACTGCATTCAATGGCAACTATGTTTTCAATTTGTTGGCAGGAAAAGAATGGAAGGTTGGTAAAAATAATGCGATCACACTCGATTGGAAGGCAACGTTTGCGGGAGGTCGTTGGTATTCTCCGATTCTGATGGAGCAGTCGATTGCAGCGCATAAAGAAGTGCGTGATTTATCCGAGGCATATTCCGAACAGTACAAACCTTATTTCCGAACCGACATGAAACTTGGATTCCGGATGAACAGAACGAAATACGCGCAGGCATTTTATTTTGATGTCAGAAACATCACAAACAATCAGAATATTTTCATTCAATCATTCAATGATCGGAACAATCAAATCAAAACAACCTATCAGACGGGATTTTTTCCAATCTTTCTCTGGCAGATCTGGTTTTAGGATGTGCGACCAGGATGTAAGCGGAAGTGTTGTTGTCCGACACTTATGTTTGCGAAATGACAAACCTGAGGATCAGAAAGTAGATGAAAGTTAGAACAAGAATGGAATTTGAAAAGTTTTTTCAAGACATATAACCCCTGGATAGGCTTTAACGACTGGCCGTTCATCATCATCGGTACGCCAATGGTTTCTATCTTGGTGACCATGATATTTTTTGGGATATCTGTAAACGAGGCGTTCGCTTGTACGATGACGAATATTTTACCCTCGGCAATTTCTACGGCTGTATTTTGGATGGGTGACAGATATATTACAATTCAGTTCAGAAAAAAGTTTCCGGCCATACACGATATAAAGAAGCGATTGTTCTATCAGAGTTTGGTCATTTTTGCATATACCGCATTGATGGCCATTCCTCTGAAGTCAACAAGTGGTTTATTTCAGCACACGTTTGCAGGAAGTGATATACACCCGGGATATTTCAAATCATTTGTTGCGTGCTTGTTCGCCACCATACCTATCACTGCGATTTATGAAGCAGGATTTTTCATCAACAGGTGGAAGATGAGTATTGCGGAAACGGAAAAATTAAAACAACAGAATACTCAATCACAATTGGAGGCCCTCAGAAATCAGATCAATCCGCATTTTCTTTTTAACTCATTGAATACATTGGCAAGCCTTATTCCGGAAGATCCCAAAAGTGCGATTGATTTCGTGCATAAACTGAGCAATGTATACAGATCGATATTGGATCTGAAAGAAAAAACGATAGTCACACTGGATGAAGAACTAGAGTATTTAGACAATTATATCTACCTCCTGAAGACGAGATTTGGAGAAAACATTCGGTTTGAAATAGAGATACATGATGTCTGCAAAACTTGTTATCTCGTGCCATTATCTGTGCAGATGTTGCTTGAAAATGCCATAAAGCACAATGTTGTATCCCAAAGAAAACCGTTGACAGTAACCATCCGAAATGAAGGCACCAATGTGTTGATTGTAAGAAATAATTTACAGCTAAAGGATCAGCACAATGAAAGCACCGGTACTGGATTATTGAATATTGAAAACAGATATCAGCTTACATTCGGAGTACCAATTACTGTTTCACAAACAGCCACAGAATTCATTGTAAAACTTCCTCTTATCGCAATCGAAGACTATGAGAGTACTCGTCATTGAGGATGAACTGCCGGCGGCAAAGCGTCTATCCAGGCTGATTACCGATCTAAGGCCCAGAGCTGAGATTCTGCGGGTTATTGATTCAGTGGAAGATGCCGTGGATTATTTTGATCAAGGCGAAACACCTGATCTGGTCTTTATGGACATACAACTTGCAGACGGAATCAGCTTCGATATTTTCTCAAAAACAACAGTAAACGTTCCAATGATTTTTACTACTGCTTTCGATCATTACGCATTGAAAGCTTTTAAAGTAAACAGTATCGATTATCTGTTGAAGCCGGTTGAAACCGAAGAACTAAAAAATGCCATTGAGAAATTCGAATCGATTCATTTGTCAGAACCAAAATTGCGCAATGATTTTGCTGACATACTTAAAGTGATCAGAGAGAAGAGAGAGAATTTTAAGAAACGATTTTTAGTGAAGACCGCTGGCAGGCTTGCATTTGTGCATACTGAAGACATCGCTTTTTTTTTCAGTGATGACGGCAACACATTTTTGGTAACCTTTGAGAATGATCGTTTTCTGATCGAATCCATTTTGGAAGAAATAGAAGAACTACTTGATCCGGCGATCTTTTTCAGGATCAATCGCAAAATGATGATTTCGTTGAAGGGCATCAAAAGAATAGAACCGCATTTCAATAATCGTTATTTACTCAATCTTCAACCGGAATTTGAGGGAGAGGTTGTGGTCAGCCGACAGCGCTCCTCCGAGTTTCGAAAATGGCTGGACGCTTGAGAGACGATTGTAGAAATTAGAATCGATAGCGGGCACTGATTCCGCCACTATCCCATTCGATGTAATGGCTTCCCCAGAGGTTGAATCCGGGCTTCCAGTCAACTGTAAATTGAAGCGGTATGCTGCGAGTATAAAAAGCCAATCCAAGGATCCCATCAATTCCGAGGGCAATGGAATTTTCTGCCAGAATATTTTCCTGAAGAACGGAATTTTTGTTATAAAGCCACATGTGACCTCCTGCTCCATAGAACCACTTGAGTCCGCGGACATCCAACATTTGTTCATGACCTTCGGCCAACAAGGTCAGATTTGCGCCTCCAAATCGTTGGTATGCAATCGCTTCGAAAACTTTTTGATCTGTGAAGAAGTGTTGGAATGTTACTCCAGAACCCAGGCCCAACCTGACTCCAATGGCATTATCCAACATTCCGCGTTGTGCGAACCCAGAAGCTGCCACTTTCAGGAGAAGGGCAGTAAATAATATTTTTTTAATCATTAGGTCAGTTATTCAAATTCAAGATGGAACTTCTTGCCGAATTCCTCCTGAGTTTTCAAAAACTTCTCCTGTGCCTCTTTAGACTGCAGATGAATGTGACTTTGAATAGCAAAGTTGGAATCAACAATTGCTACGTCTACGGATTCAGCTGGCATAAGTTTTATAGTTAGCAGTTTTTTGTAGTCAACATCCACCATTTCCTCGTAATTCCTGAAGAGTTCACGGGCAGAAAGTTGAAGAGAAGGGTCTTTTTGAAATGATCCGATGCTATCGAGAGCAAGAATGGCCAATTTGACCTTTGACTGCAGATTCGCAAAGGAGTAACCAACCTGATCGCGTGTGGCATTGGTATCGGTGAAAGTGGAGTCCATCAATACCAGAGCATCCACAATTGATTTCTGATACTGAATGATGCTGTCGTTGTATTCTGCAGCACGCTCAGCTCGGTTAGTGCAGGCGATGAAGCAGAAAGTAGTAAGTATAATTAAGGCAAATTTCGTAGTGGTCATCCGAGTCAAAACTAAGCTAAAGACGACGATTCAGAAAAAGGAAGCTAGATGGATGAAATAAAGTTGAATTCAAGTGTGGTTGTTTATGGGATCTACATGCCGCTAATAATATTTTCTGCCAACATTGATTTCTAACGCGAAATACTTTCGGCAGATGCTAATTTGTGTGGGATGTCTTAGAGAAGAATAGACCTTAGAATTTCTTTCAAAAATCGGGTTGACAGAAAGTGAAGTGTGCTCAGATCCAAAGTCAGAAAGCGATTGATAATTGTCGTTGATGTGTCGCCATTTTTTGTCCGCCTTCAGTTCAAATGCTGCCGGATTTCTGATTTCGTTTTTCTTGCTGAGGTGCTTTTTGGACCGATTTTGAACTCATTTATTGAGCAAATCAAGGTCGTTTTGAAGAAAATTGGGGTCAATTCTACGTACGTTTCCGGAGAATTTTATTGTTCAAAAACACAATGATGTAGAGGGTTGTATGAGTTTGGAATAAATGACCCCCCCCAAATTCTTAGTACGTTTTCAAAAAAATCGCTATACGAAATTTGAACGAGTCACCATTCATTTGGCCCCATGAAAACAATGATGTACAAAATTCTTGGAATGGTCTTACGAGGGATCGTAAAAACATTCGGCAGAACAATTTACAGATTGAATATCCGTGGGATCAAAAATCTCCCCAAAGAAGGCGGCGCGCTGCTCGTCGCGAATCACACATCTTACATGGACTTCGTTCTGGTTGTAAGTTCGATGAATCGCGATGTGCGATTTGTAATGAATGCGGATGTATTCAAAAAACCAGGCTTACGCTGGCTGCTTCAGGGACTAAACTGTATTCCAATTTCTCCAAGAGGAGGCAATAATGATTTCGATGAATTTAACCGGACGGTCACGGAGCAAGTGAATAGCGGCAATGTGGTCATGATTTTTGCTGAAGGCACAGTCACGAGAACAGGTCAATTGCTTGAATTTAAAAAAGGAGTGGAACATTTGAGCGGAATGATCGAAACACCTCTGATACCTATACATTTTCATAATGTTCAAGGTTCGCCCTTTACTTTTCAGGCGGGCCGAAACAAGATAGAAAAATTTTCATTTAGAAGTATTCGCCGTGAAATATTGGTGACAGTCGGCATACCGATAACCGGTAAAATCAGCGCCTTTCTTTTGAGACAAAAAATAAAGGAATTGGAAGTGGAGAATTTTGATTTTATGCTTCGCAAAACCAAATCGTTGAATGAAATACTGCGCGATCAATTGAGTAACATGTCGGAAGGATCGTGGAAATGCAATGGTTCTGAGTTGTTATTCAGTGATATCAATCGACGACTGGCAGAATTGGATGTAGCGTTGAAACCACTATTGGCAGGAGATGAGAGAATCGCTTTACTGTTACCAAAAGATCCAACTGCTTTTCTTCTGAATTTATGGCTGCTGCTAAACAATAAAGTATCAGTGAACATTAACGTTGATCTGAATAATGAAGAAAGGTATTATGTGTTGAAGAAAGCCAAAATCAAAACATTGATAACCACTATTGATCTGGAATTTGCAAAGTATGCACCGAACGCTGATCGGGTGATTTATCTCGAGCACATACAGGAAGCAATAGAAACCGGCAAGGAAGTTCACATCATATACAGACGTCTGGAGCAAGTTAGCAAAAAGGTCACTTCGTTTTTCAAGCCTGGAACCGATCAGGAAGAAGTTGCCACCATTTTGTTTGAAAAGCCAAAAGGGCAATCGGAACTGAAATGCATAGCCTTATCACACAGGCATATTCTTTCGACCATCCATGGATTGAAACAAATCTATTATTTTCAGAAGGGATCGCGCATGATGAGTAATTTACCAATACACCATGCTTACGGTTATGTTGTAGAATTTATCCAGCCGTTGATTTATGGAATGCATGTCGATCTTGTTTCCACGGAAATACATCCGGATCAATTCACAGAACATTTGATGATTACGAAACCAGAATTGGTGATTGCAACGCCGGTTCAACTTGATCTCATTGCATCTCTGGCACAACTTAAAAACCTGCCATTTCTTACTCACATCTTCACAGCAGATCTGCATCCGGATCACGACAACATAGAGATGCTTGGTCAGCGAGGAATCAAAGTGATGGTGTGTGCAGGTATGAATGAGACTTCATCGGTCTTTGCTGTGAATCTGCACAATTACCAGGGCAAAGACATTGCGGGAAAAATAATGATACAAGAAAATATGCTGGAAGGCAGCATAGGCAAACCGTTACCTGGTATCGCACTAAAAGTTTGTGACCAACATTTCAATGAATTAGAGAATGATGATGAAGGTGCGATCTGGCTCAAAGGAAGTTGTATTTCTCCGGCACACATGGATGGTTCAGAATGCAGACCGGAATTAAGGGATGGCTGGTTCAATACAAATCTGATAGGCAGTTTAAATCATAAGGGATTTGTAAAACTTAGAAGACAAAAACAAGCTTCTTGAATCGCATTTTCAAAATTGAGTTATTGAAAAAGGAAACCTCACTCTCAAAAATTTTATCACATTAAAATGAACAAAATCAAATTTTCCAAAATCGATCAGAAAGTGTTTTTCAAACAACTGAATACCCGGGTGCATCAACTTTTATCTGACCGGAATTTAGTAATGAGGGCAAAAAAAATACTTTGGCTGAAGTTCGGATTTTATTCAATACTGTTTCTTTCCTTCTACGGTCTGCTACTTTGGGGGCAATGGGACAACATTTATGCGACAGTTTTGAATTATGTTTTATTCGGACTGAGTGGAATCTTACTTGCTTTCAATGCCGCCCATGATGCTGCTCATGGGACTTTTGCTAAATCCAAATGGGTAAATACACTGATTTTTCGTTTTACTTTCAATATCAATGGGGTGAACGGATATTTGTGGAAGAAGCGACATGTTGCATCTCATCATTTATTTCCAAATGTGGATGGATGCGATGCGGATATTGATGAGAATGCTTTTTTGCGACTTTCACCTACGCATCGGAAGCGGAGAGTGCATAAGTTTCAACATGTTTATGCGACATTGCTGTATATGGCTTACACGCTGCATTGGATCCTTTTCAAAGATTTCAACTATCTGTTCAAGAAAAACTTCTCCAATCTCCGTGACATACGCCATCCGAAAATTGAAGTTGTCCGACTCTTTTTATGGAAAATGATCTACTTTGTTTTTTTTCTGATCATACCTTTTCTCGCGGGTTATTCATTCTCAAATTTGATCATTGCTTTTCTTGTGATGCATTTGATGATATCGCTTTTTTTCGTGTGGACATTAATCATCTCACATCTGACCATGGAAACAGCCTTTCCTGTGCAGAATGAAAGAGGTGAGTTGCCGTTTCATTATTATGAACATCAGTTGGCAACATCAATGGATTACAGGCCGAGAAGTGTAGTGATGAATTGGTTTCTTGGCGGATTCAATGCACATGCAGCACATCACCTTTTCCCGAAATTTCCGCATACGTTGAATCGACATATCACATTCGTGATACAGCGGGTTGCTGCTGAACATGGAATGCCATACCATTCGAAGACGTTCTTTGGTGCCTTGAGATCACATTATGCATATTTGAAAGTAATGGGGGTTAGTTGAAACTATGTTTGTGCCCCGAATTCATGACATCACCAATATTCAATTCATTTCAAACGGCCGAAGACCTCGTCTCAGGCTCAGTGATCCTGGTGGATAAACCTTTGACCTGGACCAGTTTTGACGTAGTGAACAGGATCAAATTTTTTGTGAAAAAGAACATCAAAATTCCGTTGAATGCCCAAGGTGATAAGCAGCAGTTTAAAATCGGACATGCAGGAACATTGGATCCACTCGCGACAGGTTTGTTGGTGATCTGCACGGGTAAATTGACCAAAAGCATTGACCAATTTCAGGGAGGAATAAAGGAGTACACCGGAACCATTCGATTTGGACAAACAACACCTAGTTATGATCTGGAGACCACGCCTGAAGGAAATTTTCCGGTAGCACATCTTACGCATGAATTGTTGCAAGAGAAAGCAAAAGAATTCCTCGGAGAACAATGGCAACAACCACCGGTATTCAGTGCGAAACGAGTTGATGGTAAGAGGGCGTACAAATCGGCGCGAAAGGGAGAACACGTTCAAATACCCCAGGTTCAGATCGTTATTTCCGAGTTCGAAATCACCAGATTCAATGGAAATGATGCCGATTTTCGGGTTAAATGCTCGAAGGGCACATATATCCGGACGCTGGCTTTTGATCTTGGAGGTAAACTGGGTTCGGGTTCTCACCTGATAACACTCAGGCGCACAGAGAGTTATCCCTTCGACGTGAATAGTGCACTTACAATGGACGACTTAATAGCCCGTCTGGAGCGGGTTGCAGCCATAGGTGCCAGCTGAGATGCCTGTCAAATAAGGATTTCGAAACTTTCTCTTTACAAAGGCTTTGCGAATTCGTACATTCGCACCCCAATTTTTAACACTCAGACCATTGATTTCCATGATGAAACTGGGGCAGTTCAGATATAAACTGCCAGAAGAACTGATAGCGCAATATCCGGCTAAGCACAGAGACGAGAGTCGTCTGATGGTGGTTCACAAACAAACTGGCAAAATCGAACACAAAAGTTTCAAGGACATCCTTGACTATTTTGGTGAAGGTGATGTCTTCGTGAATAATAATTCGCGCGTTTTTCCCGCGCGTATGTATGGAAATAAAGAAAAGACCGGCAGCATGATCGAAGTATTTATGCTTCGCGAATTGAATGAACAAAGTCTTTTGTGGGATACTGTAGTTGATCCTGCAAGAAAGATCCGCATAGGAAATAAACTTTATTTTGGAGAAAATGATGAACTCGTTGCTGAGGTCATTGACAACACAACGTCAAGAGGTCGCACGTTGCGTTTTCTCTACGATGGAAGTCATGATGATTTCAAGGCATTAGTTTACAAGCTCGGAGAAACACCGATCCCCAAATACATCAAACGTCCAGTAGAGCCTGAGGATGAAGAATGGTTTCAAACCATATTCGCCAAACACGAGGGTTCTGTTGCCGCGCCAACGGCAGGACTTCACTTCAGCAGAGAATTGCTGAAGCGTTGTGAAATCAAGGGTGTGAACATGGCCGAAATGACTATGCACATCGGTCTTGGTACATTTCGCCAGGTGGAAGTAGAGGATCTCACGAAACACAAAATGGAAAGTGAGCAGTGTATCATTCCGGATGAAACAGCTAAAATGGTGAATACAGCATTGACGACAGGTCATCGCGTATGTGCGGTTGGAAATACTGTGTTGCGTGGATTTGAAAGCAGTGTGAGTACAGATCGTTTGTTGAAACCATTCGATGGATGGATCAGTAAATTCATTTATCCGCCATACGAATTCAACATCGCGGATAGTCTTATCACCAATTTTCATCAACCGGAAAGTGCATTGCTGATGTGTGTGACTGCTTATGGCGGTTATGACCTTGTAATGCATGCTTATAATGAGGCTATCAAAAACAAGTATCGATTCTGGGCATACGGCGACGCTATGCTGATCCTTACCTGATCTGTTTTTGCCGCTTAATTTTTTGATGTCAGTTTCTGATTGATTGAAGCAAAGGCTTCAATCAGACCATTCTTACATGATATTTGAATCGTGAGATCTATTGTACTTCTTATTATTCTGATTTGTTCTGTTCAAGCACTTTCAGGTCAGGTTCGTGAACGTTTGCATTCGACGACTGGCAGAATATTTTTTGAAGAGACATCAAAAAACACATACTCACTTCGGAATACATTTTTGAAGCACGACTCAACTAGTCATGAAAATCCGAGGCTTGTTGCCATTGTGCTCGACATCACCTTAGGAGTACTTGGGATGCACCGGCTCTATCTGGGCACCGATCTGAAAGTACCGGTATTTTATGCACTCACACTTGGTGGTGGTGGAATATTGTGGCTTGTAGATCTGGGGATGCTGGTAGCTGCTAAAGACATTAAACAATTCATGGACAATCCGAAATTGTTTATGTGGGCTAAATGAAAAACGATGAGTGTTGTCGATTATCCCTTTCTTATTTCGATTTTTTTCAAAATGCAGTTCTTTCCCACATCGATCAAAAGAAAGTAAAGCCCATTGTCGAATGTTGAAACATCTATTGCAATGCCTGTATCATTAGAAATGTAAGGAGAGTTGTGAGAAAGTATAAGCCTTCCAGTAATGTCATGAAGCCGAATTGATCGAATCTCCTGAGTCATCGATGTAATGTGCACAACTGAATTGGCAGGATTAGGATATGGATCAAGAGATGGAAAGCCGCTTTCTATTGACTCAACGGAAGTGACAACATTTATATGGATGTCTTCTGTTTTTGCTTCGCCAGCAAATTCATTTGAATACGCACTTCCATTGTCGAGTTTCGCAAGACAAGAAATCCCAAGAGAATTAAATTGTGATTGATCGACATTGAAGAATTCGGCAGGAACAAAAGTGAATGAAAAGATCAGGTCAGTCACCCAGGTCATCAAAAGGGCATCATTACTATTGGACCATGATCCATTACCCGTAAATGGTTCAGCAGGTTGCCATATCCAGATGTGTACGTCGCTCATCGATTCAGGATGAGCGAGCAGGATTTCGCGAAGAGCATCAAAGGAACTACTGCCAGACATGTTCACATCAATAAATATGGTTACTTCCTGATTCCAGTCGGATGGAGAAGGATCAAGCCATCCGATTTGAGAGTGAGCAGAAATCTGAAAGAAAACAAATAACAAAAAGATATGGAAGGTTTTCATTGTCTGCTTCATATAACTTTTTCGAACACCAAAGGACTTAGCTTATTTCGCTTCAATCAGTTTATACAATTCATCCAGTTTCGGTTGAAGGATAATTTCAATACGTCTGTTTTTTGATTTGTCGCTGGCGTCCACCGGATGAAATTCACTGCGTCCGGAAGCACTGAGAATTTGTGGTTTGACAGTGCTATTGGCAAGCATAATTTTCACGACTTCCGTTGCACGCAACACACTCAGATCCCAATTATCTTTTGGATAGACTGAAGCAGCGAGTTTGTCAGTATCAGTATGTCCTTCAACAATCACTTCCATGTCTGCTTCGTTTTCGATGGCTTTTGCCAAATCAACAAGCGCTTTTTTACCATTTGGATCGACAGCAGTACTACCTGTTGCGAACAACAATTTTGCTTCCATGCTTACATAGACTTTACCATCTTTTTCAGTTACCGTCAGTCCTTTGTCTTTGAAGCCAAGCAATGCGTTTTGCACTTTGTTTTTAAGTGCTTCGCTTGCAGCTTGTTGTTCGGAAAGAAGTTTTTCCATGTCATCGAGGCGTTTTTGTTTTTCTGCGAGGTCAGAATTCGCCTGATCTACAGCTCCTTGTTTTTCATTCAGGTTTTTTTCCAATCCTTTGAGCATATCTTCTTTTTTCTGAAGTGCCTCCTGTGTTTTGTTCAATTCATCGACGAGCTTTTTATTTTCACCCGAAGCCATTCCCAATAGCTCACTGCTTTTTTTGGAGAGAATATCATTCAGTTCGTTGATCTTGTCATATTGTGATCGCAACTGGCGGTATTCAATACCGAGCTTTGCTGAGTCTGCAGTCAGTTCTTTTACCTGTTTGTCTCTTGTGGCGAGATTGGTATTTAGCTCTTTATTCTGCGCCTCAAGTTGTTCTCTGGATTGGCGGAGAGCTTCGTTCTCCTGTTCCACAGTGGTTTTGCGCGATTCCATTTCAGTAAATTTTCTTTGTGGAACGCAGCCTTCAATAATAAAAGTGAAGACGAGAGCTATGATGATAATGAGGTTTTTCATGTTTTCCGGTATTTAAAAATATTTCGAATTCAAAGGTGGGGGTTAAGTGAATTTTTGGGTTGAAATTCAAAGCTAATTTTCAACGAAGATATCTACATCGCTTTGCGAAAATCGGTCTTGCAGAGCGGCAATTGTTACACAATTGTTTGTGCTATTTGTGTCAAAACTCAGCCAATCCAGGCTTGAACATCTTCCAATTGAACAGCGGGTATTTCAAGTTTGTTTTTTTTACGATAGCCGTTGAGTGTTTGATGTATGGATGTTGGTTTGGTGTTTTTTAGTTTTTCGATTGTTTCGAATCCTGCCCGAATAACATGTTCTGCCCATACTTCAGGAATGCCAATGGCCATAAATTCTTTTGGATCCGGTGCGACGTCAAATTTTTCAGGACGCATCTGAGGAAAGAAAAGAACTTCCTGAATTGCTTCATTGTTGGTCAAAAACATCACCAGGCGGTCGATGCCGATTCCCATACCTGATGTTGGTGGCATTCCGTATTCAAGCGATCTTAAAAAGTCTTGATCGATAAACATGGCTTCGTCGTCACCGCGCTCCTGTAGTCCGAGTTGTTCTTCGAATCTTGCACGTTGATCAATCGGATCATTTAATTCGCTGTAAGCATTCGCCACTTCTTTTCCGTTGATCATCAATTCAAATCTTTCGGTTAGTTCAGGATTGTTTCGATGACGTTTACAGAGTGGTGACATTTCAACCGGATAATCCATAATGAAGGTAGGCTGGATAAAATGGCCTTCACATTTGGCTCCAAAAATTTCATCAATTAATTTCCCTTTCCCCATCGAACTATTCACTTCGATTCCGATGCCTTGGCAAAACGTTGCCAGTTCCGTTTCGGACTTGCCGGTAATGTCAAAACCGGTGTATTCAATAATAGCTTCCGTCATTGTAACGCGACGAAAGGGTTTGCCAAATTCAATTTGTTTATCAGCAAAAGTGACGGAGGTTGTTCCAAGAGCTTCGCGACAAACCGTCTGAAGCATTTGTTCTGTGAAGTCCATCATCCAGTGGTAATCTTTGTAAGCCACGTAGATTTCCATGGCAGTGAACTCAGGATTATGAGTCCGGTCCATACCTTCATTTCTGAAATTACGGCTGAATTCATAGACACCATCAAAACCGCCTACAATGAGTCTTTTTAAATAGAGTTCGTTTGCAATTCGTAAATACATCGGGACATCCAATGCATTGTGATGCGTGATAAAAGGCCTTGCGGTGGCGCCACCCGGTACCGCCTGCAACACAGGAGTATCCACTTCCAGATAGCCACGGTCATTGAAAAAATTCCGCATGGCGTTGATGATTTTAGTCCTGGTGATAAATGTTTCTCTGACCTTTTCATTCACAACAAGATCAACATAGCGCATGCGATAACGCAATTCCGGATCGGTAAATGCATCGTGGATATTTCCTTCTTTATCCGTTTTCACCACCGGCAAGGGACGAATGGACTTTGCAAGAAGAGTTACTGTTTCGGCATGGACAGAAATCTCGCCCATGCGTGTCGTGAATAACTTACCGCTCACTCCGATGAAATCTCCGAAATGAAATAGGTGCTTGACTACTTCTTTGTAAAAGGATTTGTCTTCACCGGGGCAAATAGCATCGATGTTGATATAAACCTGTATTTTGCCTGTGGAGTCCTGGATATGCGCGAATGTTGCTTTACCCATGTCTCGAACATTCTGCAGACGTCCGGCGATGGTGACTTCACGCCCTTCTGAATAATTGCTGAGAATATCTGTTGCTGTGGAATTTACTTTAAATTCAGCCGCAGGAAAGGGATCAATACCTAATGCGCGCAGTTTGTCCAACGATTCTCTTCTGACAATTTCTTCGGGAGATAAATTCTGTATCATGGGTGCGAATTTACACTCTGTACGTTCAATTGAAAGTTGTAGAAGCGTCTGAACTCCGTTGGTTTTTGAACATTAGATAAAAAGCGAATGAATAAAAATTATCAGGTACCACGCTCTTTTAACACCTCTTCACCAATTGCTATAAAATAAGATTCACTGCCGGCAGTTCGGTGCATCCTACCAATACCAAATCAATCACATGTCAGACCAAAAAGAGACAAGCGCTTTTGAGCGTTTTCAGCAATTCGTGCGCGAATCGCCTACCATTAAATTATTTGTCATCGGTTTTATTATTCTGTTGTTGTTGATTCCCCTTGCATTCGTTCAGGATCTTGTGAGAGAAAGGCAAAACAGACAGAACCTTGCCGTTGATGAAGTGAGACAGACCTGGGGACATTCGCAGACCATTACCGGTCCATTCATTACCATACCATTCAGACCAACGACTTATGGCGTGAATGGTGAAAGAATTGTGACGAATGAAAAACGATATTTCCATTTCCTCCCGGAGACATTAAATATAAGAAGTGAATTAAAAACGGAGAAGCGCACTCGTGGTATTTTTGACGTGGTTGTTTACAATTCTCAGATTACTATTAGCGGAACATTTCGCAAGCCGGATATTTCGCTGATTCAGAACATTGGCAATCCGTCGGTGGAAGAGGCATTCGTTGCAATAGGCATCAGCGACATGCATAATCTGACGGATTTGTTGGAGCTGAATTGGGGAGAACAGAAGCTATCGCTTTCACCTGGTGTTGAAAATGCTGAGATCGTAAACAGTGGAGTGAGTGCTCCTCTGAACCTTGCGCAATCAGGTGATGAAGTGACGTTCAACATCACGTTTAATTTAAGGGGAAGTGAAGGCATTCGTTTTTTACCTATCGGGAAGGAAACACAAGTTGAGATGAGCGGCAACTGGGGGTCACCTAGTTTCCAGGGAGCATTTTTTCCTGAACATGAAATCGGAGATACAAGTTTTACTGCAAAGTGGAAAATGATTTACCTGAATCGCAATTATCCACAGCAGTTTGTTTCATTACCCGATGGGTTTTACCAATCTGAATTCGGAATGGACTTGTATGTCCCGGTGACAGATTATCAGAAAAATGATCGTGCAGCGAAATATGCTGTGCTCATCATAGCGCTCACGTTTATGGTATTCTTTTTTGTGCAGGTGCTAAACAAAGTGCGCATACATGGAATTCAGTTTTTATTGGTTGGATTTGCATTGTGTCTGTTTTACGTGCTATTGCTCTCTTTTACAGAACACATTGGATTTAATCCTGCTTACCTGTTATCCGGCGCCATGACGATTGGCCTTATCGGGATTTATGTCAGTGCGATTTTCAAAAACCGCAGACTCAGTGTATTCAATTTCATTTTTCTCATATTGGTTTATGGGTTTGTGTTTGTCATCATTCAGATGCAAGAATATTCGCTTCTGGTTGGCAGCATTGGTTTGTTCCTTGTGTTGGCTGCTGCTATGTACTTGTCGAAGAATATTACCTGGAATGAACAGTTGAATGATCGGCGGACTACTTAAGGATTCTAATAGAAGAAATACAGAATAAAGAAGTTAGTGACTACATAAAAAAAATGCCCGGAGACTCTCCGGGCATTTTAAATTTCTAAAAGAAATTATCTTCTTTCGTAGCGATTGTCTTCGATGTTTCCGGCTTCTTTGTAAGAATTGAAGATGCCTGAAGTTGCGCGTTGTTGATAGTTACGCAATGTTTTATCCTGATCGGCCAGGTAGTTATCGGCAGAAGTACCAGGTACGATGTCTGTAGAACGTTGAATCACGTAAACGCCACCTTTACCAACAATCGGCAAAGAAATATTTCCGGTTTTGATACCGAAGCAAGCACCGATGATAACGTTTTCAGCAACGTTTACGCCTGAGCCGGGAATACTACCTGACTTAAGAGTAATATTCTCTCCTTTTTTCACTGTTGTTTTCAGGCGTGCTGCAAGATCTGTGAGCGCTTCATTGCCTTTCATTTCTTCAACGATTTTTTCTGCTTTCTTCTCTTTGATCACTTCCTCTTTCATTTTGTCATAAACATTCGCAAGAGTAGGAGCACCTTTTTCACGGATATCAATCAAAGCAGCGATCACATATTGGTTACTTACCATCATCGGCTGAGAAATTTCTCCGAGTTCAGCGCTGAATGCCCATGATACAACCTCACCAGCTTCAGAAAGACCGGTGATACTTGTTGCATTCGGTTTGATGTTTTTGGCCTGTGTGATTTTGGTTCCACCATTCAATGTATCGGCAGCGATACGGAAAGAAGTTGTATCAGCGTAGTTGAGTGTAAAATCTTTGGCAGAAGCGTAAGCAGATTTTACAGTTTTGCTGCTAGGCTCAATCACTTTCTGAACTTCAGCAATTTTTGTATAAGGGAAATTTTTTCCCGTTACTTCAATGAGGTGCCATCCAAAATCACTCTCGACGATTTGCAGGGAACCGATAGCTCCGTTGAAGCATGCGTCCTCAAAAGGTTTAACCATTTGGCCACGGCTAAATTTACCAAGTCCACCACCATTGGCACCGCTTCCTGGATCTTCACTATATGTTTTCGCCAGTTCTTCGAAATTTTTATTTTTCTCAATCACTTTTTTGAGAGAGTCAAGAGTGGATTTGCCGGTTGCTTTATCCTTGATCAGAATGTGACGAGCTTCGACCGAATTGTTGTCGATGCCACGCTTGCTAATCTTCATGAGTTTGTATGTATTACCAACCGCCACAGGACCGATAATTTTACCAATAGAGTCAGCTTTAATTTGACTTTCAACATCAGGTGTTACTGACCCATCGATATAATTATAGTAAGCAGATCCAGGAGCCGATGAGTTGTTTGATGCGAACATAGAATCGTTCGAAGCCTTGGCAAACAAGACAGTCAGGTCATTCAACGTGTTTTTCAAAACAGCGCTATCTTCCAAAGACGGCTGCACAGGGAAATTGATGAAGTTCACAGATCTGCTGGTTTCCTGTTTGTATTCACGATCGTTTTTGTGTTTGTTATAGTAAGCGCGTATATCACCCTCGTTCCATACAACAGTGCTGTCCGGAATTTCAGCGAAAGTTTTCACGACATAATCTACAGTCACTTTATCGTTCAATTCTTTGAAGGCCCACTTTGCATCTACAGAATTCGCATACATGCCTTTTTTAACCATGGCATCGTATTTTTCTTTCTGACGTTTTTGAGCAATGAGCACCTTCCAGCCCGCAGCCATTTTGGTGTCCATGCCATCAAAACTTTTGCGCACCTGATCTTTCAAGGCTGTAGAGTCTTTTCCTCCATAGATTGTCTGGAGAACGTAAGGAGAAAGCACTTCACCGAAAGTGATTTCATCGTATTCTTCTTCGGTGATCTGCAATCCGAGTTCTTCGTATTCGTCGCTGTACAAGAAGTTCTCAGTGAGCTGAGCCCAGGTATCATTCGACAGGTTTTGTTCATTTCCTTTGTATTGAAACAAAGGTTCGCGATCAATAATTGCTTTTTGCCATTCCTGCGCGCTGATGGAGTGGCCATCAATTTCGCCGATGGTGTTGTTGGTGTTGCCAAACATGGACATCACCGCGTCATAAGGAACAAGAAAGGACAGAAGTCCGATACCAACCATTGTCAGAAGCAACCAACTTTGCTTTCTGATTTTTTCGATCATTGCCATAATTCAATAAGTGCTTAAATTTTCGGGGTGCGAATATCGTAAATGAACGCGATAATTCAGCAATTCAGACTTAACTAACTGTAATTTAGGATTCAAGGAGCGTTTTGCTCCGCTTTTTTAACGAGAATGAGGCAGTTTGAACAGGTAATTTTATGTCGAATGAAGAGAAATTGGAGAAATCGTAAAGCCTGGCCGTCATCATTTTGCACGTTTCACCCGAACGATATCGATCTTCGTTTCGCTCACTTTAATGGGGATGAGAGTCAGATCATCGTGAGTGATGATTTCATTTTCTTCCGGAATATCACCAAAAAGAAAAAGTATTAATCCACCTAAAGTATCATATTGTTCATCATTGACTGGGAGCTCAAGTCCATATTTTTCATTGAGGTAGTCAATTTCAAGTCTGGCTGAAAACTCGAATTGTCTATCGTCAATTTGTTTTTCAATGGTGTCGTCTTTGTCGTGTTCGTCCTCGATTTCGCCAAAAATTTCTTCCACAATATCTTCCATGGTTATAACTCCGGCAGTGCCGCCATATTCGTCAACGACTACCGCCACATTTTTTTTCTGCTTGATAAACAGTGCGAGAATTTCATTCGCCGACATGGGTTCAGGAATGATCGAAACTGGTCGCAGCACATGCTGAATTTGTTCGGGCTTTTTGAAAAGTTCAAAAGAGTGCACGTAACCGATGATATGATCAATGTTTTCCCGATAGACTAAAATTTTGGATAGTCTTGTTTGGATGAAAAGTTTGCGAAGAGATTCAACATCACTTGTGATTTCAATCGCGACAATTTCATTTCTGGGTACCAGGCAATCGCGAGCCTTTACACTTGAAAAATCGAGTGCGTTTTGAAATATCTGAATTTCGTGATCGATGTCTTTTGAGTGATCGATATTGCCTGTTGCCTGTTGCAGATAATTGTCCAGATCAATTCTTCCAAACTCGACCGCTTCATGTTTAATTTCTTTATTCAAAAAAACTTTGAGAATGATATCTGAAATGGCCGTGACAATCCAGGCAAAAATGTACAGAACTACATACCAGATGGCCATTGGGACAGCGAACACGTTCAACCATTTATTTGGGTTGAGACTGAAAATGGCTTTTGGAATAAACTCGGCGAAGACAAGCACGATGATGGTGGATATGATCGTCTGAGTGAAGACAACGCCAAAGGTGCCAAGATGTTCGCTGAATTCCGGAAACCAGGATAAAAGGCCATGCTCTATGACCTCACCCATATATAGTCCATAAACTACAAGAGCAACGTTATTACCTACCAACATGGTGGCGATAAACATTTTGGGATGACTTGTAAAATGTCCAATGATGCCGGATGCAAAAACACCTTGTTTTTTATCCAGTTCGATCTTTAGTTTGTTGGCCGTGATGAAGGCGATCTCCATTCCACTGGAGAAAGCTGAAGCAATAAGAGACAATGCAATTATAAGAGGCCAATACGAATCCATGTACACCGGTTTGATCTGTATTCCGGCGCGGCAAACTTAGCAAAGAAAATTGAGTTGGCTTTTTTGACAACATCTAATCAGAAGTCAGATGTAAGAGGTCAGAAGGGTTGCACTGAAAATCTTGTCTGATTTTGCTGACTTCATTTCATAAAATCCTATTATCAATTACTCAAATTGATTGCGGAAAAGGTTGATGATCATGAGCTAAACTCTGACCTCTGACCTCTGATCTCTGGCCGCTGATCTCTTACTTCTCTGAGGAGCTACGAATGATCAAATTTTCAACCCAAATTTTATTGGATGGGAGTGAGACAATTCTGAAATATCCGAAAAGCGTTGTTATTGGTTTTGAGAAGAATTTGCGGCATTTTTCTCCATCCGTCTGCGCATGTTGCGACGAAAAAGCCACCAAAAAAAGGCAATGGCTGGAATGATGAAATTTCGAGCACCTGAAGGCCAGCCTTCAGTAAAGAGTAATGCATAGCAAGCGTATAGAAAAGAAGCAATGGTGAAGATGAGCCAGAATTGCTCGATGATTTTATTTGCTTTTTGCATGCGTACTGTCGGTTTTTTCGTCGATGTATAAATCGCCGGTGGGGTCAATGATTTTGTATTTCGTGAATGAATCGTTACTTATGAGGCCTTTGCCATGAATCTGGCTTCCGTTGGAAGTAGTAATGACAATTGGTTTGTCGGTGAAGATTCGAGCACTGTCTTGTTCGAAAATGAGTTCTGAAGTTTCAAGTTTTTCGCCTTTCACATTGAAGAGTACTACCTGATCCCAGGCTATCAGTTTTTTATCTTGATCTGTGAATTTTCCATTGCGCGCTGTCAGTCGGGCGTCTTCACGTTCAAGTGTGTCATAAAAGATCATGGCAAATCCGCCACTGGCTTCGATGTAATCCAATTCGCCCTGGTATTGATCAAGCTGAGCCGCAATCAATTTGTTGCTGATTTTTCCTTTTTCTGAAAAAACATACTCCGCATTATAACTTGTCTGAACCGGTTTTTTATTGACATCTGTGACAGCCCGAATTTCGGAAATTTCATTTTGACATGCCGCAAGAGAAAGCAGAACAGATAGCATCAAACCTAAACGTAAATTGGACTTCAACTTGTTATTCGTCATGATCAATCATATTTTACCTGACGGAACCATCGATCAAATGCGGATGGAGTCAATGTCAATCCGACCTGAATATTCAGATAATTCTCTTTAACCAAACTATTTTCGGTTGTGCCATTGACACCGTATTCCGCACCGATATGAAATTTGCTCGCCGATTTGATGATCGGAATGGTGATGCCGGCACTGATGCCTTGTTGTAAGACACGGGTTTCATTGATGTATAAGGAAGACTGAGTTGATCTGATGCCGGCACGATAATTCAGACGATGAAAAAAATCAGTTCGCAAATCCATAGTTGGTTTGTATTCGAGTCCCAATGACCATGAATTGGAGCTTTTCATTCCATCATCAAGATTGGCATCACTGGCAGTGTTGAGATAGTATTTGCTCCAGTCTTGCATCCGGTAATCGAAGCCTACAGTGAGTGTTCCCAGTTTTTTGTTGAACATCTTAATTGCCATGCCCAATGAGATCCGTTGGGGGATTTTTAACTTACCTTTTTCGTTATTAATGAACTCAATAGTGTCCCTCGGAGCATAATTAGTTCCCAATGTATCCACCGATATAATAAGGTTTGTAAAGTTTGAAGTCAGGTTCGAATTGAGCATATAATCTGCACCTAATTGGAGCACGGTTCCACCAATAATTCTTTTTTGTTCATCTCGCCGCGTTCTGACATTTACCTTGTAAAGAAAGCCTGTTTCAAAAATGAAACCACGAGCCCAGACATTTACATCGTCATGAGTAGCGAAGAATGGATTGATATTGAAACTAACGGTTGAGTTTCTGGTTAAATTTCCAAACACATAATTCAAATTGGCTCCGAAGGCAAGTTGATGAAGCACATGAATTGCGGAATCTACCTTTGTGTTTTTGACGGTGTCGGTTTCTGATTTGTGATAACCGAATCGGAACAGGCGTGAAGTACCAAGAATTGCTCTGTTTAGTCCACCAGAGCCAGAGTAGTTGTAGTTGGCCTTGATTGAATCATTGAGTGCAGATGACGATGAGAAGGAATAGTCAATTTTGGAGTATGGCGTCACTCCGATCACGATTCCCCATTTGCTCGAAGGCTTTTTAAAACCAAGTCCAAGTTCATTAATTTGTCCGCCGCTCGAACTAGCGGATTCGTTGGTAGTTGACAATTTAGAAAATCCGCCCTTTCCACTTACTTGCAATGTGGTTAGATCAAGAAAAGAGTAGGAAGCGGGATTTGAAAAATTGATGACGAAAGGATCTGATACTGCAGTATTCAAACCACCCATACCGAAATGCGTGAATGTTCCGGGTGATTCTAAAAGACCCAAACCATATCGGGAGTATGCTGAATTGAAATAATTCTGCGACGACAGTGGAGACATCAGAAACATTCCGATGCAGATGGGCAGTAGCTTAATGATCGTTGAGTAGAAGAATTTCATGAAGACCCTCCGGGGTTAAATAAGGGGCGGCAAAAATCGGGCTTTTGAGATGCTGTTCAAAGAATTGAATTGAGCCGCCGGTAATGATGACGACCAGATCGTTGATTTTACTACAATATTGTTCAATCAGAGCATCTGTTTCAGCAATGATTGCTCTTTCAACACCTGATCGGATTGAATTCACGGTATTGTCTCCGATCAGCTGGGGCATATCACCGGATGGAATCAAAAGCGGCAATCTGCCGGTAAAGTGATTCAACGCTTTAAAACGCATGTGGATTCCGGGCGCTATGGAGCCGCCAAGAAATTTATTTTCAATGACCAGAGTGTATGTAATGCAGGTGCCACAATCGACAATTAGCACGTTGCGTTGTGGAAATCTGCGAACCGCGCCGGCGGCATTTGCGAGTCGGTCATTGCCAACAGTTTCGGGAGTGAGGTAAGAAGATTCGAATGGCAAATGAAGTTTGTTATTCATTTCCAGCCATCGAATTTCAACACTGCGCTGCGGAATTACGAATTTCTGATTTTTTCTGACAGTAGAAAAAATCGCTGATGTTGGATGATATTCCTCGACCATGGCTGTGAATTTTGCTGCCAATACATCGTCGGTCAAAGGAAAGTGAGCCAGCAGCTCCGTTTTATCAAACAGGGTCAGTTTTGTGAAAGAGTTTCCTTGGTCGATAACTAGTTCTGACATGGCGTTCCTTTATGCGCTGTAAATGTAATGTTCGCGACTTGCTCATGAATGGTCTGTCATGAGGGATTAAAAATTCCATCCGCAGAAAGTAGTTCTACTTTCACACGGTTTCAATGTATTTCCACCTACCGTGTCAACATCTTGACATTTTTCAACAGAGAAGTATAAATGCCTGCCATAATTTGGCCGAAGATTTTTAAAAATAAAGAGTCAAAAATGATAACAAGAAAAGAATTCAGAAAATACGCTACCGGTGAGCGCGGCATCAGCGGTTCTGTAGTGGATGACGTGGTAAGCCACATGTATGGTCCTGAGAATATGACCCGCACCGTTATTGAAGAGCGCAACATGCCTTTCCGTGAGGTTGACGTTTTTTCGAGGTTGATGGCGGATAGGATTATCTTCCTGGGTACCGAAATCGATGATTACATCGCGAATATTATTCAGGCGCAATTACTTTTCCTCGAGAGTACAGATTCAAAAAAGGATATCCAGATTTATATCAACTCACCGGGCGGAAGTGTTTATGCGGGTTTAGGTATTTATGATACCATGCAATACATCAACCCACATGTGGCAACTATTTGCACAGGAATGGCAGCAAGTATGGGCGCAGTATTGTTGTGTGCCGGTGAAAAGGGAAAACGCACAGGATTGAAACACTCGCGTGTGATGATTCACCAACCACTTGGTGGAGCTCGCGGACAAGCAAGTGATATCGAAATCACTGCGCGTGAAATTCAGAAGTTGAAAAAAGAATTGTATGACATCATTGCTACACACAGTGGCAAAACCTACGAGGAAGTTTGGAAAGACAGTGATCGTGATTATTGGATGATTGCGGCAGAAGCGAAGGAATACGGAATGATTGATGAGGTATTGGAGAAGAAGAAGCCATAATAGTTCTTTCCCTTAAAAGATAAAAACCATCAGAAATTCTGGTGGTTTTTTTTTGATATAGTCATAAAGAAAATCTAACGGACAAGTTGATGACACGACCTTCGATAGGTGCCCATAATGCTTTGAAGATAGGCTGGCTGATTGTGCCGGTATAAAGTGATTCCACACGCGACTGGCGATAGTCAAGCAAGTTTTCTGCATTCAACACGATGCGAACATGTTTGAATTCTTTTCCGATCATCGCTGCTAAAAACCAATACGAAGGCTTGTGCTGTTGATTGTTGTCGACTTGATTTGCAACCCAAGAAGCTTCGACACCAATTCTCCAACCTTTACCTGGCTCAAATGCAAAAGTGGTAGCGAATTTATCATTCGGCGCAAAAGGAAGTTTGAGCGCTTTACCCGAGCTGTCGATCTGCGAGGATTGTGTGTGATTATATCCGAGATAAAGTTCGAAAGGATGAAGAACCAATCGCACATATGAATCAGTACCATAAGATTCGATCCTACCTGCGTTGTTGATGAGTTTAGTGGATTCTCCGACATTCGTGGCGGAAAGCACGGGATTAATTCTGGTGTAATAGAACGCCTGATCGATTTGCAGAGAAAGCTTTTCACCGATTACGGTATGATATGCAATGTCATTATTTACTCCGATAGAACGTTCTGCCTTTGGCGATGAAGAAGTGTGCTGGTAGTATCGAATGTCGCTTGTGCTGATGTATTCAAAAGGATCGGGTACTTTATAGCCAAATCCGCTACCCAATCTCACGCTGAGATCTTTGGTTGGTTTAAATAGAATAGAAATGCGGGGAAGCAGAAAGTTTCCCGTTTCCACTTGTTGATCTAACCTGGCGCCTGCTTCTACAACGAGTTTTTCGGTGATGTTTGAAGTCATTTGAGCAAATGTTCCCAACGTATTAAACGAGTATTTTCCAATTAGAAATCCGGGCGAAAATTTTGGGGCAAAGTTTTGCGCGATATAATTCACACCTCCGACCAATGAAGTTTTTGCCCATTTTTTCAATATGGAAATTTCATTGTATCCTGTGATTTGTTGAGCATCCAAAGTTGCCGATGGCCGCTCGTACAATCTTGACAATTGGCTCCACGAACTTTTTATTTGCAGTGAGGTGAAATCGGTCATGCGATATTCCATTTTGAATTCACCTGTTTGCCGTTGTGTCCGGTTTTTTTCCGCATAGGTATGCAGCGTGTCGGTCACGGATTCTAATGCCTTCATATCGCCACCGGCTCTGTTTTCGTAAAACAACGAATAGCCGATGCTTATATCCGTTTTTTTATTCGGTGTAAAAAAGAGTTTCGGGTGAGCCAATATGTTTTGAAATTGTGGAACATCAGAGAATCCATCTTCATTGATGTCTTGAGGTTTTTGTTGAGTAACTCCAGCGAATAAAGTGAAACCTGCTTTTCCTTTCTTTTTGGAAAAATAGGAATTGACATTTGTTTCATTCAATGAAGATTGATTCAGCGTGAGAGAAGCTTCCAGACTATCGGCAGGTGTTTTTGAAATTAAATTAATGAGTCCGCTAATGGCACCACCGCCAAAAAGAGTAGAGGCGGAACCTTTGACAATTTCAACTTGTTTCAGGTCGAGTGGTGGAATTTGCATGATGCTGAGATTTCCGGAAAACCCATCATACACAGGTAACCCATCGCGTAGTAGTTGAGTGTATCGACCGCCAAGGCCTTGCATTCTCACCACAGAGCCAGCCGAAACGGACGAGGTCTGCTGAATGTGAATGACGGACAAGTCACCTATGATGCTTGCGATATTTCCGGGCTTGATGCCATTTTCTTCATTCATGTCTTCTAGTCCAAGGACTTCAATTTTTGATGGAAGATCATCAATACGTGAGTTGGTGCGGGAGGAAGAGATAATAACCTCCCCTGTTTCGTTTTCTAATGGAATCAAATCGAATGAGATTTCAGGAGAAGCCAATGGAACGAGAATTGATTTTTCAGCATCTTCATATCCAATGAAAGAAACAACAATATGAAAGTTGCCATCATTCAAAGTAAGAATGGCAAGACCGTCCAGATCAGTTGCAGCTCCCGATCCAGTCTCTGATACACGAACGATTGCACCAGTGATTGGTTCCTTCGTCGTGGAATCTGACACGCGAATCTTTATCGATTGTTGTGCTTGAAAAAAACAAGGAAATGTAATTAGGAAAACAAAACAGAGTGCCTTTGCATGCCACGAAAAAATCTTATTGCAGGTATTCATAGAATGTTGCACAAGGACGACAGCATAAGGCGTGAAGCGCTGAAAATAACTTTGCATTTTGGTTTTATTCTACAGGCATTACCAGATGTTTTACATGATTCATAGGTTAGAAACTCCGTTGATAAGATATTTGATTGAATTTGTCGAACATAAGAAAAGGATACTTTAATTTGGAGTTGAAAGGGGGCGCGAGTTCCCGCTTAACAATTTTATTAACCTAATCTTTACTCTCGTGAGAACGATTCTACCTGATTTTAACTTTGCCAGGTTTCGTGGATTCACACAACCGATCATTTTGGTTGTTGCACTGTTGATGACTTTGGGCGCTTCTGCTCAGTGTTACCCTGTGTTTGATTCTGCATCAGAAAACCTGTCTATTTCTTGTGATGAAACAGTTCCGGCTTTCGATGCCTGCACTGCCACATCTGAATGTTGCGAAGGACCTGTTATGGTGTCCACTTTTAATAGTGAAACCGGCGCGATAGTGCATGACTGCATTATCAGCACCGCCAATGGTCCTGGTCCGGACTGGGCCATCTGGCTACCGATGCTGAATACACCATCGGTGTCCTGGAATTTCATTGGTGATGGACATCTTCAGGTGTATGAAGATGGCACAGGTCACTTGTGGGGAACGATTGCGAATGCTGGAAATGCGTCGCTTCAATTCTCAGTTGACATGTGGTTTCAGAACGGGAAGGATTGGGCCGATTGGTCTGCCCTGGGAAGAAATTATAAAAATGATCTTGGATACGCAGGTAGCAATTACCTCGACTGGATGTATTACGAACTTGTTCCCGGCTTTGCCAATCTGCAAGGTATCGGATCTCTGGAAGGAAGCAATCTGGAATTATTCCATCAGCCTGCTGATTTCTTCTATGGTTTCCAGATGGGAATCGGAGCGAATAACAAAAACGCGAATGAAGGATTTAGCGGTTGGTTTACCTATACAGGTAATTACAATGGAGAATCAGTGGCGGGTCACGGCGACGTGAATGTGGATGAAAGTTGTGGTGATGGAAATCCTGATTGTGCTTCTACAGCATTCACACAGATTTGTCGTGCAGAAAATTCTTGCGGTGCAGTTGCTTATCAGTCACAAACAATCAGCGTGATCGATAACCAGGCACCTGTGGTTGATCCTTTTGAGGAATTCATTATTGTTGCTTGTGATGCAACAGACAGCACGTATATCACAGCAACCGACAATTGTTCTTCTTTGATCATTACTTATGCGGATGAGATCATTATTCCCGGATGTGGTGGCCAGATTTTACGTCATTATAACGTAGCCGATGGTTGTGGAAATTTTGTAGAGGTAGATCAGACCATCAGTACACTTGGAGAAGGTGAACCAGAGTTTACACTTTTCCCTGAAGACACTACAGTAAGTTGTGAGGACGTCGATAGTATGCCAGCGCCAACCATCGAGTGGACTGGAGGTTGCGCAAACACGCAGCTATCATCTTCTGAAAATATTGTTGCTGGAGATTGTCCGGGTTACTATACGATTTTGCGTATTTATACTTTAACAGACGCATGTGATAATGAAGTTTCCCAAACATGGACCATTCAAGTGGAGGATACAACAGCACCAGAATTGTTCGACATTCCGGGAGACATCACTGTTTCCTGTGGAGCGACCATTCCGCCAGTCGTTCCTTTTGCACTTGACAATTGTGATACAGAAGTAAATATCACATTGGAAGCAGTGACCACTCCAATGGCATGTGGTTATATGTTCGTGAGAACATGGACCGCAACAGACAACTGCGGAAATACCAGTTCAGCGAGTCAGACAATACATGTTTCGGATAGTCTCGATCCAATTTTCACTTTTTTACCGCCGTCCGTTACAATTGAGTGTGGTGAAGAATTTGAGCTTGATCTGGCACTTGTGACAGATCAGTGTTCCAATGTGGAACTTACCTGGACGGATGTTCCACTGGGCGATTGCGCTGGCAGCTTCATCCGTCTTTGGAGAGCATTTGATGGTTGTGGTAATCAAGCTTTGGAGTCGACGACTGTGACCAAAGTGGACAACGTGCCTCCGGTGATGACCGTTTTTCCTGAGGATGTAACAGTGAGTTGTGACAATATTCCTATCGTTGATCCGAGTTCGATTCAATACTCAGACAATTGCAGTTCAGTTGTAAAAGTTGCTTCAGAATCCATCGCGCCGGGTGATTGTGAAAACAGTTATGTAATCGCCCGCACTTGGGTACTCAGCGATGAGTGTGGAAATTCTTCGACCTGGACATGGCACATCACCGTGACCGACGAAATTTCGCCGGTGTTGGTTGGCATTCCTGAAAGTGTTTCAATCAATTGTGGAGATGACGTAAGCGTAGCTGTGGTAGTTGCAATTGATAATTGCGATAGCGAAGTCAATGTAACATTGGAAGCGACAACAGAACCATCTGATTGTGGTTACCTTTTTATTCGCACCTGGACTGCCACGGATAATTGTGGTAACACAACCGTTGGTGAACAAATCATAGAAGTAAACGATCAGGAAAATCCTGAATTTACTTTTGTGCCGGCAGACATTGCTATTGCATGCGGAGAAGGAGTTACTCTGGATGATTTAGAATTGGCCACAGCGACAGACGATTGTTCCGATGTATTGGTGATGTATGAAGATACGCCACTGGGTGGAAATTGTGGAGATGGTTTGTTGCGTGTATTTACCGCAACAGACGGTTGCGGTAATCAGGCATTTGCAGAACAGATGATCAGCTTTAGTGATAATATTCCACCTGCGTTCACATTTGTGCCAGAGGACATCGATGGTCCTTGTGGTGGTGAAATGAATCTTGCGGATGCAATCGCAGTGGACAATTGTTCAACACCTGTTGTCACTTTTGAAGATACTCCAGGTGAAGGTTGTGCGGGAAGCTTTTTACGCACATATACGGCGACTGATGGTTGTGGAAATACCGCTTCAGCAACGGTATCTGTTTCCTTTACAGATGATGAAGCGCCTGTCATTACAAATGGTCCGCAAGATGTGACTGTAGATTGCAATGAAGTTCCAAGTTCTGAAAATGTGGATATTCAATACACCGATAATTGTGGCGCTGTTGATTTTACATTTAATGAAGTCATCATCTCAACGGATGATTGTCCAGGTAGTTATGAAATCGTGCGCACATGGACATTAACGGATGACTGTGGTAATTCATCGTTATATGAGTGGAATATTCTGGTAACGGATAATACAGCACCGATGTTGATCGGAGTGCCGGAAAATGCCGCTTTGAATTGTGGTGATGAAGTGAGTGATGCTGTTGTTGTGGCAATAGATAATTGTGATTCGGACGTATTGGTTGGACTTTCAGCGAATACCGTACAGAACGAATGTGGATATGATTTTGTGCGCACCTGGACCGCTATCGATGATTGCGGAAATGTCGCGCAAGCATCACAAACAATTTCGTTCACGGATAATGAAAGTCCGGTCTTCACATTTGTTCCCGGTACACTTAATCTGACATGTGATGGCGGAAGCGGGCCACCATTGGAACTTGCAACTGCTGAAGATGATTGTTCAACTGTCGAGGTTACGTATGAAGATGAAATAGGAAGCGGTGGTTGTGCGGGTGGATTCATCCGTCATTGGATCGCAACGGATGGCTGCGGCAATACTGTCATTGCAGATCAGCAAGTGACTGTCAATGATTCACAAGCACCACTCATTATGAATTTCCCTGAAGACGCAACTGTAAGTTGTTCGGAAATACCTACCGTGGAATCAGCGGATGTCACTTTTATTGATGACTGCGGAAATGTGACTACAGATTATTCTGAAGTGATTGAAGATGGTCAGTGTGCGAACAGTTATAACATTATGCGCACCTGGACATTCACTGATGGTTGTGGAAATGCAACCTCACAAACATGGACCATTTATGTTGTGGATGAAGAAATGCCGGTAGTGCTTGGTGTGCCGGAAAACGCTACTATCAATTGTGGTGATGTCATTGAAGAAGCTGTTATTACAGGAATTGACAATTGTTCTTCACCGGAAAACATCACTATTTCACTGCATGCAAAAACAACGGATATTCCATGTGGATACATATTCGTTCGAGTATGGACCGTTACCGATGAATGCGGCAACGCAACAGTAGTGACACAAGAAACAACAGTGATGGATATTCAGGCACCTGAATTCACCTTTGTACCGGAAAATCTGGAAGTCGAGTGCGGACAGGAATACACATTGCTTGATCCAATTGCAGAGGATGATTGTTCAGATTTGGAAATCACAACTGAGATTGTCAATAGCGGCGATTGCTCCAATAGCTTTACTCGTGTTTTCACAGCGACAGATGGATGTGGTAATATCGCAACGGCTTCTCAAATCGTTACAATTACAGATACAACTGATCCGACACCTTCGATGTTACCGGAAGATATGGATGCAACATGTGATGATCTTCCATTCATTGATCCAAACATGATCCAATTCAGTGACGCATGTTCCGATGTCGAGGTCGAATTCCTTGTTGATTTTATTGCCATGGATTGTCCGGGTAATTACAATATCGTTTATACGTGGATCGGCACAGATGCATGCGCAAACAGAACCATCACGGACTTAGTTGTTCATGTAACAGATGTCACTGCACCTGCATTTACCGGGTTGCCTGAAGATCTGATTCTTGAGTGTGGAAGCGCACTTCCGACAGGTGATGAGGTTACTGCTTCTGACAATTGTGGAGATGTTACTATTGACTTCAACGATGTCGAAAGCCCTCTGGATTGCGGATATCAGATTCTTCGCACATTCACCGCTACAGATGGTTGCGGCAATCAAACGCAATACACACAGACCATCACATTTGAAGACAACACGATACCTGAACTCAGCAGCGCGCCGGCAGACCTTTCACTTTCTTGCAATGAAAGCGTACCTCAGGCGGAGATGCTATCGGCTTATGATGTCTGTTCAGGAGAAGTACAAGTTTTGTTTGAGGAAGTGTTTATTGATGGAAGTTGTCCAAGCAATTACACCATCGAGCGAACCTTCACCGCTACGGATGGCTGTGGAAACGTTGTAACACATACACAGATGATTGAGGTTGCGGACACTGAAGCTCCTGATTTTTCTGACTATGAGTCCACGATTACAATTCAATGCACTGAATCGAATAGTGTTTATGTAAGTGCATTTGATAATTGCAATACTGTGAACTTGACCTATGCGGACATCGTTTCAGGAAATTCTTGTAGCGGTGGTATCACAAGAACATACACAGCTGAAGATGCATGTGGAAACACAGCGCTCGGTATTCAGGTCATGTTGCTCATTGATGAAACAGCTCCCGAGTTTGTTACTTTCCCATCCGATGTTACACTTTCTTGTTCTGAAGTTCCAACAGTTGATGAGTCTGTTGTTGAGTTCATTGACAATTGTTCAGCAGTGAATGTTTCAGTGAGTGAAAACATAATTCCTGGTTCCTGTGTGAATTCTTACACACTTGAACGCACATGGTCGATCAGTGACGCCTGCAATAACATGAACTCTGCAACATGGACGATTACTGTTGAGGACAATGAAGAGCCTGTTATCATTGGTGTACCGGCAGATATTACGATTGATTGTCTGGACGCAATTCCTGCGGCATCCGTTGTTGCCATCGACAATTGTACAGCGGAACCGGAAATCACCTTGATTGCGACCACAGAAGAAATTGGCTGCGGATCAATCTTTACAAGAAGATGGATTGCAACCGATGAGTGCGGTAATCTGTCATCAGAAATTCAGGTCATTACGATCAGCGATTTGTTTGCTCCTGTTTTGAGTGATTACCCTGCTGATCTGGTGATTACATGTGGCGAATCAGTTCCTGATGCACCGGTGATTACAGCAACTGATAATTGCGACAATGATGTTGTTGTAACGTTTGAGGAAGTTGACAACGGAACACCAGATTGTCCTTTAGTTACCCGCACTTGGTGCGCCACTGATTGCACAGGCAATGTAGAGTGTCATACACAGGTAATTAGTTCAGAGAGTAACTTCCCTGGCCTCGCAAATCATCAGGCACAATTACAGGCATATCAAAGTTCTTCCGCCAACATGAATATTCGCACACAGGCGAACATGGATTCCAAATGGCGTGTGGAAATGTATGATCTGACAGGAAGAATGATTGAGCGCATATACGCTGGAGATATGACAGAAGGAGAGCAGCGTCAATTCACGTTTGATATTTCAAAACTGACTGATGCGATGTACTTCATTCAGTTTACCAATGGAGAAGAGCTGGTTTCGAAAAATGTAGTGATCATTCGCTAGGTTTTTATTGAACTGGTTCTAAATGATAAGACTAAGAAGGGCAGCATAAGCTGCCCTTCTTTGATTTAACAAGTCCCCTTAACTTGCGCCTTGATGGAACTTCAGACACAATTCGTGGATGTCATTATTCCGCAAGCCATTCCGGGCTTGCTGACATATCGTGTTCCAAGATCTACAGAGTTTCCGGTTAAAATTGGTCAGCGTGTTGTAGTGCCATTGGGCAAATCAAAGTTGCTGGCGGGAATTATTCGACATGTGCATACTTCAGCACCACGTAAGTATGAAGCAAAATACCTGGAGAGTATTCTGGATGAAAATCCGGTGATCAATGAGCAACAACTTCTGCTATGGGAATGGATCGCTAGTTACTACTGCTGCACGCTGGGTGAAGTAATGAATGCGGCTTTGCCTTCAGGTCTGAAACTTTCCAGTGAGACAAAATTTGCACTCAACATTGATTTTGAAGATCAGCCTTGGTCAACGAAAGAAGAAACGGTCATCAATGCGATGCGTGCGCGAGGTCGAATGACAGTGCAGGATGTCAGTGAAGTATTGGAGTTGAAAAACGTGATGCCGATCCTCAGGGATTTGATCAAAAAAGGCGTCATCAATAGTGAAGAGGAGATTCGTGAAAAGTTCAAGCCAAAACTTGTTGAGTACCTCAAGCTAGGACCGATAGCGAACACAGATGAAAAATTGCAGATTGTTTTTGCAGAATTAGAAAAGCGAAAGGCACAAAAACAGAGTGATGCATTGATGGTTTTTTTGCGATTGTCAGAATGGGATCAGGGAAGAAATGCGGAAGTGGAAAGACTGAAATTGCAAAAAGAACAAATTGTTTCAGGCACGGTGTCAGCCATGATCGACAAACAAATTTTTGAGCTGCACACTAAAGAAATAGGACGACTACCACAACACCTGATGGCCTCGGACAAGCCGAAAGCATTGTCAGAAGCACAACAAAATGCGCTGAATTCCATAGAGAGTTTATGGAAGGAAAAGGATGTGTGTTTGTTGCATGGTGTGACGTCGAGCGGTAAAACAGAAATCTACGCTGCGTTGATTGAAAAGGCACTTGCGGAAAACAAACAAGTCTTGTTTTTACTTCCTGAAATTGCATTGACGACGCAGATCATTCATCGACTTCGGAAGTTTTTTGGAAAGAGGGTAGGAGTTTATCACAGTGGATATAGCGACAACGAACGCACAGAAGTGTGGCAGAAAGTGCTCAGTAATATTCCGGGAGAATGTGATGTGATTTTAGGCGCGCGAAGTGCTTTGTTTCTTCCGTTCACACGCTTGGGTTTGATCATCGTCGATGAAGAACATGAACACAGCTTCAAACAGCATGATCCTGCGCCACGCTACCATGCGCGCGATACAGCGCTCTGGCTTGCCCGGCAGACGAATGCGAATGTGTTGTTAGGTTCTGCGACACCCGCTATTGAATCATTTTGGAACGCAACACAAAACCGATATGGATTGGTTACGCTCTCCGAACGATACGGTGCTATGGAATTACCGGAAGTTGTGCTGTGTGATTTGCGCATTGACATCAAAGCAAAAACGCTCAAAAATAATTTCAGCGCGAAATTATTTGAAGAGATGAAGACGGCAGTGGAAGCAGGCGAGCAAGTGATTCTTTTCCAAAACCGTCGTGGTTATTCTCCGTTGTGGGAATGCCAGACCTGCGGATGGATTCCGACATGCACACGATGCGATGTGAGCCTCACCTATCATAAACAAGCCGCGTTATTAAAATGTCATTACTGTGGATACAGCACTCCGCCTGTTGTTTCGTGTCAGGCTTGTGGAAGTCGCGACATGAAAATGTTGGGTTTTGGAACAGAAAAAATCGAAGAAGATCTGGCGGAGTTTTTACCCGATGTAAAAGTGCAACGCATGGATCTGGATACCACGCGAAGTAAATCGAGCTATCAAAAAATCATTTCTGATTTTGAAGGCGGCTATACCAGTATTCTGGTCGGCACGCAAATGGTGACCAAAGGACTCGACTTCGATAACGTGTCATTAGTAGGCATTCTGAATGCGGATAAAATGATGAACTATCCCGACTTCCGCTCGATCGAACGAAGCTTTCAGATCATGACGCAAGTAGCAGGGCGCGCAGGAAGAAAAAAGAAGCGCGGCCGGGTTTTGATACAGACTTATAATCCTGAGCATTGGTTATTGGACATGGTGATCAAAGGAGATTATAATGCGTTTTATGAAAAAGAAATCAAGGAGCGTTATCAATTTTCGTATCCGCCTTTTATGCGTTTGATGAAAATTACGATCAAACACAAAGAAGAGAATGTTGCGGAGCGTGCAGCAACTGCAATTTCAAAATTGCTTCAGCCACAATTGACAGATCGCATCTTAGGACCGGAGAAACCATATATCCCACGTATCAACAATTATTACTTGCAACAGTTTTTAATCCGATTGGATAAAAAAGCAGAGAGTGCCGAATTAAAACATCGCATCATTGAACAGATTCGCGATGTGTTGATGACCACAGAATTTAAGCAAGTGAGGTTGAGTGTGGATGTGGATCCGGTGTGAATATTTTTTGATTTGATGATTTGAAGATTGGATGATTTGAGAATGACTCAAGTTCGAATCAAATCTTGTTCATGCCGGCTTGGAAATTAATCAACTTCACAAATTCCCCACCATCTTCGCCGGTACAACCCATTCATCGTACTGCTCAGGAGTAACATACCCAAGACGCACCGCTTCTTCTTTCAACGTCGTTCCATTCTTGTGGGCAGATTTTGCAATCTCGGCTGCTTTGTAATATCCGATTTTGGTATTGAGTGCCGTCACCAGCATCAGTGATTTATCGACGAGTTCCTGAATGCGATCGTAATTAGGTTCGATGCCGCTGGCACAATGTTCGTCAAACGAAACGCAGGCATCACCAAGCAATTCTGCACTCTGCAGAAAATTGTATGCCATCATCGGTTTGAAGACATTCAGTTCGTAATGACCTTGTGTACCACCAACAGTAATCGCTACATCATTGCCCATCACTTGTGCGCATATCATCGTCAATGCTTCGCATTGTGTAGGATTTACTTTGCCCGGCATTATGCTCGATCCGGGTTCATTTTCCGGAATATGAATTTCGCCTATGCCGCTGCGTGGACCGCTGGCCATCATGCGAATGTCGTTGGCGATTTTATTGAGAGAGACAGCAAGTTGTTTGAGTGCTCCATGAGTTTCAACGATGCCATCATGTGCGGCGAGTGCTTCAAATTTATTGGGAGCAGAAGTAAATGGCAGACCACTGAACTCTGCAATTTTTTGTGCAACAAGTTCGGAGTAACCTTTTGGTGCATTGAGTCCGGTGCCAACGGCTGTGCCACCTAACGCCAATTCACCCAAATGAGAAAGTGTATTGTTCAGTGCACGCAATCCGTAATTGAGTTGAGCAACATATCCACTGAGTTCTTGTCCGAGTGTCACCGGTGTTGCATCCATTAAATGCGTACGACCGATTTTGACTACCGTCATAAACTCAGCACTTTTTTTCGCGAGTGTGTCACGCAATTGTTCAACGCCTGGAATTGTTTTTCTTATCACAGCTTCGTATGCAGCAACGTGCATAGCTGTCGGATATGTATCGTTGGAGGATTGCGATTTGTTGACGTCATCATTCGCGCCGAGCAACATATTCGTGTCGCCGAGTTTGCCACCCGCGAGAACGTGTGCGCGATTGGCGACCACTTCGTTCACATTCATATTGCTTTGTGTGCCGCTGCCTGTTTGCCAGATCACAAGCGGAAACTGATCGTTTAATTTTCCGGCAAGAATTTCATCGCACACCACGCTGATGGCGTTGCGTTTGTCTTCCGGCAACACACCCAATTCGCAATTTGTATGAGCAGCAGCTTTTTTCAAAATGGCAAATGCACGAATAATTTCTTTCGGCATCGAAGCTTCCGGACCGATTTTAAAATTGTTGCGTGAACGTTCTGTTTGAGCACCCCAATACACATTGGCCGGTACCTTCACTTCACCCATGGTGTCTTTTTCGATTCTGAATTCCATTTAGTATTTTTTGATTTGTTGACTTATAGATTGAATGCTCTGGTCTTCATAGATAATTTTCGCAATATCCGCAGCATCTGCGTCACTAAGATCAAGTTCCCTCATCAATATATCCTTCAAATTTTCATACTGATAATCCAACTTTCGCTCTGTGTAAAAATCAACAACAATTTTTTTGATCTTCGACATTATTCTGTCGCTTGATTGGGCACAATGCGTTTCGAGATTATTAAGCTGAACAACTTTCCATTCATGCGAACTTTCTAATACATTGGAAATCTCGTCGAATGTGCCTGAATAACCCGCAGCAACGAGATCATTGAATACATCGGTGATGATATCTGTAGAATTAAACATACCTTGCATTGCCTTACCGAGTGCCATATCTTCAAGCGCCTGTAATTGCTCATGACTGAATGAGTTATTTCCAGCAGTGGACTTGTTTTTAATCTTTTGCATATAATGTCGGGTGAAACTAGTATCAACAGTATGCTTTATTTCAACAAAATTGAGACAACAGGTTGCACATTATCACATCAGCACATTGCCACATCAACACATCATTTTCACGCTTCCGCGCTTTTCCCTGCTTGCATCAAAAACCCTTTCAGAAACTCGTCAATATATCCATCCATCACAGCATCAACATCAGATGTTTCAACACCTGTGCGCACATCTTTCACCAATTTGTATGGCTGCATGACGTAGTTGCGAATCTGTGAACCCCACTCAATTTTTTTCTTGGTCGCTTCGATTTCGCTTCGCGCAGCATTTCGTTTTTCCAGCTCCATTTCATAAAGCTGTGATTTGAGCAAAAGCAATGCTTTTTCTTTATTCTGAAGCTGAGATCGTGTTTCGGTATTGTCGATAATGATACCAGTAGGTGCGTGTTTCAAGCGAACACCCGTTTCCACTTTATTTACGTTCTGACCACCGGCGCCACCGCTTCGGAAAGTATCCCAGGTGATATCGCCTGGATTGATGTCAATCTGGATGGTGTCATCAACAAGCGGATATACGTACACACTTACGAATGAAGTGTGACGGCGTGCGTTGGAGTCGAAAGGAGAAATGCGCACAAGACGATGAACGCCATTTTCACCTTTGAGCATACCAAAGCCGAATTGGCCATCAAATTCGATCGTGCATTGTTTGACACCGGCAACATCGCCCTGCTGCATATCGAGCTCGCGCACAGTGTATCCATTTTTTTGTCCCCACATGATGTACATGCGCATGAGCATGCCTGCCCAGTCGCAGCTTTCTGTGCCGCCTGCACCTGCAGTAATCTGAAGAACAGCGCTGAGCGCATCTTCTTCCGAACTCAACATGTTTTTGAATTCGAGGTCTTCTACTTTTTGTTGGGCAAGTTTGTACTGGGCTTCCAGTTCATCTTCTGTGGCGGCTCCTTCTTTATAGAAATCGTAAAGAACGAGGGCATCGTCTACCGCCGATTCACATACTTTGTATGCATCGGTCCATATTTTTTTGTTTCGAATCTGACGCATTACAGCTTCCGCTTTTTTTGCGTCGTTCCAGAAATCCGGGTCTTGAGTGAGCTTTTCGTCTTCTTTGATTTGGAGTAGTTTTACATCCACGTCAAAGATACCTCCCGAGCGCGTCGACGCGCTCTTTCAGCTCACTGATAGCATCGCTTGTAATTGCCATTGGTGTTTGTAATTAAGCCGAGATAATAATTGCGGCCGCGAAATTAGTTGATCCTCTGGCAATTTGGGAAGAATACATGATAGTTTGAAGATCAATCGACACCTAAATACGAGCTACAGATTTCTTTCAATGAAAATTCCATAGAGGGTATTGATCTTTTCACTGCTCATTCTGCCACACATAAAATTGACATTGATGATTACAAAAAAATAGATACTTTGGCCGCGAATCATCATGAATAACCACTTAACAAACTAAAATTATGGAAGTATTAGATCAGCAAAACGAAGGTGGCAGCGGTAAATCGCTCGAATCCGTTCTGTCAGAGGGCTATCAATTTAAGATGGGCGACTATATCAGCGCTGCATTTAAGCAATTTGGTAATGATGCCGGCTCCTATATTGGATTCACCATTCTCTATTTCATCATCAGTGGTGTTGTAGGAGCTATTCCGTTTTTAGGAACAATAGCCGGTCTTATTGTGAATCCACCTTTGATTGCTGGGATTTTTATTTTCGCGCGATTACATAAAAAGGGAAAAAGCAAATCATTCAACAATTTTTTTGATGGATTTAAAGGACAATGGATCCAATTGGTATTGCAGAATTTCATTACTTCCATTATCGTTGGATTGGCCGTTATGCTGGTCATTGCACCATTCTTTTTCACCACGATGTTGGAGATTTTTACCAATGTCGGAAATCTCGATAGCATGAATGATCCGGAGGAAATGCAGGCATTTGTGCTTGGTCTTTTAACCGGGAAAATCATTTTTGGATTCCTGTTGGCGATGTTAATCGGAGCCGCGATTGCAGTGTTATATGTGTTGGCGCCAATGTTTATTCTTTTCCGCGGCATGGGATTTTGGGATGCCATGGAAGCCAGCAGAAAAGTGGTCACCAAAAATTACATGCAGTTTTTTGTGATGATGATCGTTTTGATGTTCATCGGAATTTTTGGTGTTCTTCTGTGTTGTGTTGGCTTGCTGGTAGCCATTCCGG
>JANOVT010000326.1:0-2552 GCA_031417525.1 Flavobacteriales bacterium
GCTCACGCTATCGGTATTGAGATCAAGAACAAGTATGAAGACAAAACTGTTCTTTATGTCAGTAGCGAAAAATTCACGCACCAGTTTATTGATGCAGTGAAAAACAACACTGTGAACGACTTCACTCATTTCTATCAGATGATCGATGTGTTGATCATCGATGATGTGCAGTTCTTCAGCGGAAAGGAAAAAACACAGGATGTGTTTTTCCATATCTTCAATCACTTGCACCAAACGGGCAAACAGATTATCATCTCCAGCGATAAACCACCGGTTGAAATGCAGGGAATGGAGCAGCGTTTGTTGAGCCGTTTTAAATGGGGACTCAGCGCTGATCTGCAAGTTCCTTCATTGGAAACCCGCATCGCTATTCTGAAAAAGAAAATGTACGCGGATGGTATCGATCTTCCTGAGGAAGTGGTCGAATACCTTGGATATTCTATCACCTCGAATGTGCGTGAACTCGAAGGTGCTTTGATCTCATTGATCGCTCAATCATCATTGAACAAGAAAGCGATCACGCTGGATCTTGCCAAGCAGATGATCGATAAGTTCGTGAAGAACACAGCGCGTGAAGTTAGCATCGACTATATCCAGAAAGTAGTGTGTGATTACTTCGATCTTCCGATCGAATTGCTGAAAAGCAAAACACGTAAACGCGAAATCGTGCAGGCTCGTCAGATAGCGATGTACTTCGCGAAGAAAATGACCAAGAGCAGTCTTGCGAGCATTGGAGCACACTGCGGCGGAAAAGACCACGCAACGGTATTGCATGCTTGTCGCACAGTAAATAACCTTCAGGAGACGGATAAACACTTCCGCAAATACCTGGATGATCTGGAAAAGAAATTGTCAATTGCTTAACCATAATTGATCTACATGAAAAGCCCTGAAGGAAACTTCGGGGTTTTTCATTGGGCAGCATTTTTCGGGTTCCAGGTTCCTTGTTTCAGGTTGCGCGGAGCGGAGTGTATGGTGCGAAACATTTCCACAAACCCTTCTTCGTTCCAAGTTCCTTGTTTCAGGTTATGCGGATCAGAGTATGCGGCGAGTTGTGATTTTTTTTCCAACTAAAATTCAATTGCGCAACCTGAAACTTGGAACCATGAACGTGCGGCGGTACAAAACCGGAATCCTTCAAGTTGCCTGTTTCTGGTTTCAGGTTTCAGATTGTGCGGAGTGGAGTAAGTGGCGCGAAGCAATTCAGTTTCCAACTAAGGTTCGATTGCGCAACTAGAAACTTGGAACCATGAACGTGCGGCGGTACAAAACCGGAATCCTTCAAGTTGCCTGTTTCTGGTTTCAGGTTTCAGGTTGTGCGGAGCGGAGTGTGAGGCGCGAAGTTATTCCGCTTCCAATTAAGGCTCGATTGCGCAACTAGAAACCAGAAACCTGGAACTGACAGAAGGACTTACTCGTCAGAATTGAAGTTTATGGCTTGTCGAACTGACTATTTTGCTTCTGAATTTCGCTGCAAGAATTTTTGTCCTTTGAATTGTGATTTTCGAACGTGCGTTGCAAGTGAAGCAATGGATGCAGATAGAGAAGTACATTTTAAGATAAAGTCTTGACCTTGAGATTGTGTAATGTGTTTCCTATTAATCGACCTATGTATTTGCGTTCTTAATTCACCACAAGACGCTTTGGCAATCGTCAGAAAATGAGCAAATTCGGCATTGCCGTCTCGTTCAAATCCTTCTGCTATATTATCTGCTATTGATCCAACGGATCTATTCATTTGGTTTCGCAATCCATAGTCTTTTGACAATGATTCATTGCAGGATGTAAGTTTGAATATCTCGAGATCTAGCTGAATAGCCTTTTGCCAGATTCTCAAATCTTCAAAACAGGTGATTGTCATTTTTGTCGTAAATTTTATTGAGATGCCTTATTCTACAATATTCAATGCAATTTCAAAACAAAATTGAGATTTGTCAGAATTGGACATATTTGGTTTTGGAATTTTTCTGGCCATAACTCAATGTACACTTGCCTCGTGGAAAGCATAACAAACTTGAGGACAAAAGTTTGCATCCTTCAAATTGTCTGTTTCTTGTTTCTGGTTCCAGGTTGTGCGGTGCGGATTATGTGGCGCGAAGTTTTTCGTCAAACAAATAAATTTTGAATTGCGCAACCTGAAACCAGAAACCTTGAACGAGCTGTCCAAAAACGAATTACTCTTAGTGGCCTGTTTCAAGTTTGTAGTTTCAAGTTGCACGAAGTTGATTAGTGGCGCGAGGCATTTCCCCTACAAAGACAATTCCGAATGCTCAACATGAAACTTGGAACCAGAAACTTGAAACCTTGAACGAGCTGTCCAAAAACGGAATACTCTTAGTGGCCTGTTTCTGGTTTCTAGTTTCAGGTTGCATGGAGTTGATTAGTGGCGCGAGGCATTTTCCCGACAAAGACAATTGTCAGTGCCTGAAATAGCTTGACCGTTTTAGAAGAGTAATTAACTTTTAAAATGTACATAGCATGACAAGAACAAACACCTCCACCCTCAGTCTTGAAGATCGTCAGCGACGGGTTTTTTCTGAGGAATTCAAAGT
>JANOVT010000327.1:0-3226 GCA_031417525.1 Flavobacteriales bacterium
TTCATGTCGGGCTTAAATTCGTCGAATACTGCGCCAAATGTCAGTTACAGAGCTTGGCTCTGCTCCTTCCATTTGACTTGTCTTCGACGAATTTAATCGCCGCGAATCATAAAACAGGTTATTGGAAGTGCCCTTAAGGCAGAAATTCTAAAACATGTAACTGCAGATTATCTATGAACGATCCTCGCTATATAGAAGCTTTCATGATCGCGTAGAGTAACGGTATAGACTCCGGGGCTGAGCGACTCTATAGAAACCATGCGATTCAATGTCGGGCCTCCTGTGGTGAAACTTTCTCTCTGAATGATTTTGCCGTACCCGTCTGAAATTGAAATTTCCGCAATACCCTCTAATCCTCCGCAACGGATGGAAAATGTTTCATCCGCCGGATTGGGATAAATATTCAGCCCGGTGTCTTGCGTATTGCTTTCAACATTGCTGCTGTTATCCACCAATAATCGACTCACAGAAAAATCATGTGAATTATCTCCGGCATAACCCTGCCAGCCTGCGGTAACTATTTTTCCGTCTGCCTGCATTGCAACACCTTCTGTGAAATAGCTATAGGCATCGATGAGGGCGTATCCGTCTTCGCCGAATGACGTATCCAAAGTGCCATTGGCATTAAAGCGCACAACCATGCCTAGTATGTAGAAAGATTCTTTTGTTCCGCAAACGATTATTTTTCCATCAGCTGCAATGATCACATTCTCTGCCTTCAAATCCAGGTTTTCATCCGCAAAGGTGAAACCATTGCTCACCCCGAAACTTTCATCCAAAGTACCGTCAGCATTGACACTCATCAATACCATCTGAGTATTGTTGCCGTTCTGGAGATCACCCACAATGACCATGCTATCATCTTCGCGTATGGCCATGCCTCGCGGCGAATCGTATCCGGGACTCAGGGTAAAAAGAGCGACACCGCCCTCACCAAAAGTTTCATCCTGTGTGCCATCTTCATTCAATTGTACGAGCAAAAAATGCCCGCCGCTGGTAGACGTCCCCATCATGATCGCATGACTGAGAAAAACTATTTTCCCATTGCTTTTTTGTCCAGCTGCCATGATTCGATCATCATAGCCCGGGGAATAGTCGAGAAGGAATATTCCATTGTCACCAAATGTCAAATCTGTTTCGCCATCCTCTGTAAAACGAACGGCACTTTGTTGGTATGGAGTATTGTTGACGAGTTGAGATTGTCCGCACACGATAATCTTTCCATCATCTTGTACAAGAATTGCATGGGCGTAATTGCTCGCCTCCAGAGCAAACTGAACGGCGGTGCCGTTTACACCGAAATCGGTATCCACAGTTCCGTCGCTATTGAATCTTGTGACTGCCTGAGCTGATGGACCGTTATTCACAGAGACTACATGCGCGAAAAGCAATTTGCCGTCATCCAGCAATGCCAGCGCATTGCTCTGACCTGAATATCCTGAGTACATCACATCTGCCCTTGCAACTCCTGCATCGCCGAATGTATCATCTGGGGTGCCGTCGGTGTTTAGTCTCATGAGCGTTGCATAAAGACCGTCTGGATATTGAGTGCGACCCGCTATCACTATTTTCTGATCAGGTTGTATCACAATGCTACTGCATTGATCATAACCGGAAGTGACATCCACGATGGTCGTGCCGCCCGCACCAAACGTTGGATCAAGGGTGCCGGCTTGACTAAAAATAATGCATGGTGAGAGGAGGACCAGCGTGAAAAAAACGAGTAGGGTAAGTGATGTTTTCATCGGATAGTTTTAATAGGGTTGGTTAGGTAAATGTAGATAAATCGTTTGTAACCCCCAAATAAAAAGGAGGCTTTCACCAGGCTTTCCGGAAGATTATTTAATGTACCGGATAATTGCCGGACAAAAATTGCCGGACAAAATTTTGTATGGTAAATTATGTCCGGTAAATTTCGGCTTGAAATTTTAAACCTGTTATGCTATGGCTAATTCAATAAAAGATTTACGGTCGCAACTCATGATAAGCCTGGATGACCTGGGTAGATATCTTAAACTGGGGCGATCACGTGTTCACGATTTTGAGATAGGCAACGCAAATGAGAGAGGTGAGAACCTCGAAAAATTACACCTTTTAAATAACCTCTTGCGCAAGGCTAATGATTCATCGTTGAAGAATCAATGGATTAAGGATGAAGTTTTAAAAAGGGAAGCGGAGGATTGGTTGAATGACAGGTATCGCAGGGCATCCATTGACGTTGAAATATTGAAATTCAGGCTCTTGGACATGAAGGCAGATTATATTTCATGTTTACGAGCATTGGATACGATGGCAAGAATTTCCGATGACCCCGAATGTCCGCAAGAATTGAAAACCTGGATCTCCTATACTGCACCATCCATTGTGAAGAAGGCATTAAAAAATGGCCCAAAAATGCAGGCCAGGTTGCAAATACTTTTGGATGAAGGTACAGGAAGATTTATTGCATCGAAGAATCGTAATGCAAATTTTTCGGAAGGATAACTTGTCAATGGCAAGCGAAGGGACGGATCCGTTGAAATGAAACAACCAGTTTTATTCCATCAGCCACCCAATCGTGTTGAACATGATAAGTGTGTGAGACTATTCCTTCTTTTGATGCACGTGATAAAAGCAGGTTATAAACCCGAACCGATCCCTCGCTTCGGGATGACAAACGCATTCGGTTCATTGGATTTTTACCCCTTTGCGCAATGTCATCAAGTTAAGGAAATTGTGTGTTGAAAGTGTGCTTTATTATCAATTCTCTGATAGAACTGAAAGCGAAATTTCGTCTGTAGAGACGCGATTTATCGCGTCTCTTTAGTCAAGATTGAATTATTTGAATCTGGTACGATTCATCTCCTATCTTAATAAAACGTTTTATTATTTGTTCTTGAGACGCGATGAATCGCGTCTCTACTAGCGGAACATGGTATGTAAGGTATTAATTTTTCGGATTAACGTTTTAAGTCTCATGGCCTTGAAACCACCACATGGTGGTTTCAAGCCGATGCGCGGTAAAACGTTAATCCGATTGAGATTTAATCCTTGCCGGTATGCGCATGATTCGTTTTGGCCAGATATAATCTCGGTTAAATAAGACCAATTGTCAGTGCCTGAAATAGCTTGACCGTTTTAGAAGAGTAATTAACTTTTAAAATGTACATAGCATGACAAGAACAAACACCTCCACCCTCAGTCTTGAAGATCGTCAGCGACGGGTTTTTTCTGAGGAATTCAAAGT
>JANOVT010000328.1:0-2401 GCA_031417525.1 Flavobacteriales bacterium
TGTACCACATCAGAAATTTAGTCAGTCGGAATCTTGCGCGGGTTGCCACACGCTGGCCACTCATACGGCTGATCTGGAGGGTAATTGGACAGGTAGTGATTTTATCGAACAAGCGACTTATCATGAATGGCTAAATAGTTCATACAACAATGATCTCACTCTTCAAAAAGAATGTCAGGGTTGTCACATGCCACTCATGGATGAGCCAATCATTGTTGCTTCCGGTTATGCTTTTCTTCCGCCTCGTCAGCCGTATCGTCAACACTGGCTTGTCGGTGCGAATAGTTTTATGTTGGAGTTGATGAAAAACAGAATTCCTGAATTGGGAATCACTGCGAATGAAAGTCACTTTGATGTAGTGCTGAATAGAACATTAAATAGTCTGCACAACGAAACAGCGCTGGTTGAATTGACAGCAGATGAAGTGACCGGTGATACCGCGAAGTACACCGTGAAAATCACGAATAAGGTTGGACATAAATTGCCAAGTGGATATCCTGCTCGCAGAGCGTATGTCGAGTTTGTGATGACGGATGAAGATGGCAATGAAATATTCCATTCTGGAAAATTGACGGCCGGTTTTGAAGTGCAGGGACAGAATGCGGATTATGAACCGCACTACGATGTTATTACCGATGATGAAAATGAAGTGCAGATCTATGAAATGGTAATGGGTGATGTGTTGGGTAACGTAACCACTGTGCTCGAACGTGCAGACCACATGATCAAAGACAATCGTTTTGTGCCACTTGGGTTTACAGTGAATCATCCATCTTACGACACCATGGCAGTAGTAGGTTCAGCCTTTAATGATCCAAATTTTAATCATGTCGATGGCATCGAAGGTTCGGGAACAGACGAAGTACATTACCATGTGCCCGTAACCGGCATCAGTGGAAATGTGACCGTGACCGCTCGTTTGATGTATCAATCACTGCCGCCGAAATGGAACGCCGAAATGTTTGGTGTGGATAATCCCATCATTAATGCATTCGAAGAAATGTATTGGGAAGAAGGTCCTGATCCGGTGGAAGTGGCAGCGGCTGAAACAAATAGTCTGCTGATCGACGTCGAAGAAAATGCGATGTTCTTCCGCACAGGACCGAATCCAACTTCCAATGGTCAGATGATGATTGATGCCGGAAGTGATGTGATCAAATTGATTTCCATTTACAACATGGAAGGAAAACTCATTGAAACGATCAAACCAAATGCACAACGCAGCAAAGTGTTGTTGCCTTATGCTATCGGAACTTATTTGTTGGATGTGACTACATCACGCGGCAGAAGAGTGGAGAAGGTGATGCGGAGATAGTTTGGAGTTCAAAGTTTGGAGTTCATAGTTGCACGAAGCAGCTCAGTTTTCAGAGCGCTGTCCTTTTCATACTGGAATGCGCTTTTTATTCAGAATGCAAAAGCTTTTACATGATGCGCCGCTATAAAAAAATACATGTTGGATTAGAACCCAATTGAAATCCATTCAATGGAAATGGAAATTCCGAGTTGGAAAAGAGAATATCCATTCAAAGAAGATCATTCGCTCAACTCTGAACACTAAACTCTGAACTAATCAGGCATACATAACTTCCTTCGCCGTCTTCACTACATCTGCCACAGAAGGTAACGCTGCATCGATCAAGGTTGTTGCAAATGCAAAAGGAGTATCACTTTGTGTCACCCGACGAATCGGTGCATCCAAATAATCAAAGGCGTTGCGCTGAACGCGATAGGCAATCTCAGTAGAGATACTTGCCACCGGCCAGGATTCTTCGAGGATGATGAGTCGGTTGGTTTTTTTAACCGATTGAATAATTGTGTCAATATCTAATGGACGAATAGTCCGGAGATCAATCACTTCCACACTGATGCCTTCTTTCGCCAATTCTTCTGCAGCTGTTAAAGCGACCTTCATTATTTTTCCAAATGAAACAAGTGTTACATCTGTTCCTTCTCTTTTGATATCCGCAAGTCCAATCGGAATAATGTATTCACCATCGGGCACCATGCCTTTGTCGCCATACATTTTTTCACTTTCAAAAAAGACGACCGGATCATTGTCGCGAATCGCTGCTTTCAAAAGTCCTTTTGCATCGTATGGATTAGATGGAGTAATCACTTTTAATCCCGGAACGTGCGCATACATCGACTCGAAGCTTTGTGAGTGAGTGGCTGCAAGTTGTCCCGCAGTGCCGTTCGGTCCACGGAAAACAATCGGAACACTGTACTGTCCACCACTCATCTGCAACATTTTCGCTGCGGAATTGATAATCTGATCGGCTGCGAGAATCGCAAAGTTCCACGTCATGAATTCTACAATAGGGCGAAGGCCATTCATAGCAGCACCTACCGCTATTCCTGAAAAACCAAGTTCTGCAATCGGTGTATCGATCACACGTTTTGC
>JANOVT010000329.1:0-10529 GCA_031417525.1 Flavobacteriales bacterium
TTTCTGTTTCCGGAACACGTTGAACCCGATGCACACCACTTTCAAATTTCAGTGTACCATATACTTCTACACCAGAAATCTCAAGTGAAATTTCTTTGAAGCCTCCCATGGTACCTTCATTCATATTCAGCACTTCATATTTCCAGCCCTTATTTTGAATGTATCGGGTGTACATACGATACAAATCTCCTGCGAAGATGGAAGCCTCATCTCCGCCGGTACCTGCGCGTATCTCCATGATGCAGTTTTTCGTGTCTTCCGGATCTTTTGGAATCAACATCATCTTGACTTCTTCATCCATGTTCTCTTTTATCGGAGTCAGCGTATCATATTCTTCCTGCGCAAGAGTTTTAAGATCCGCATCTTCGTTGGAATATAAAATTTCCTTCGCAGCAGCTATATCATCAATTACTTTTTTGTACTCGTGGTATTTGTCTACGAGTATACCGAGGTCTTTGTATTCTTTCATCAGAATACGATAGCGTTTCATATCTGAAATCACTTCCGGGTCAGTGATTTTTTTACCGACTTCTGTATGGCGTTCAACGATGGAGAATAATCTTTCGAGGAGGTCTTGCATGGCTCAATCTTTTTTCTATTGATTTAATCGGATTGGTAGCTTAGTATTGGAAAGTGCCATGCTCTGAAACGATGGTGAGTTTTTTCGAATCCGATGACTCAACACGGCCAATGATGCGGGCTTCAATATCAAATCCAGATGCGATTTGCATCATTTTTTCTGCCGATTGTTGATTGGTGTAAATCTCAAGACGATGGCCCATATTGAACACACGATACATTTCCGACCATTCAGTTTTCGATTCTTGCTGAATCATATTGAACAGTGGAGGAACTGAAAACAAATTATCTTTAATTACATGAACATCATCAACGAAATGCAAAACTTTCGTTTGACCGCCACCGCTGCAATGCACCATACCGTGAATTTCATTTTTCAATGAACTGAATATTTTTTTCACGAGTGGTAAATATGTTCTGGTCGGTGACAATACTAATTTTCCGGCGTCCATTGTAGTCTCCTCAACATGATCCGTTAAAGCATACGATCCACTGTATACCAAATCATCCGGCACAGCATGATCATAACTCTCCGGATATTTTTCTGAGAGTTGGTGATAAAAAACATCGTGTCGCGCACTGGTCAATCCATTGCTTCCCATGCCGCCATTGTATTCAGTTTCATAAGTCGATTGACCCGATGAAGAAAATCCTACGATCACATCACCGACAACTATGTTCGCATTGTCGATGACTTCATCTCTGCGCATTCTGGCTACAACTGTTGAATCAACTATGATAGTGCGAACAAGATCACCAACATCCGCCGTTTCACCGCCGGTAGAAATGATGTTTACGCCATGCAATTTTAATTCTGCAATCAATTCTTCCGTTCCATTGATAATTGCTGCGATTACTTCACCGGGAATCAGGTTTTTATTTCGACCAATCGTACTGCTTAGCATGATGTTGTCTATCGCACCAACGCAAAGAAGATCATCCAAATTCATGACAAGTGCATCCTGGGCAATTCCTTTCCAGACAGACATATCGCCTGTTTCTTTCCAATACATGTAAGCCAGTGAAGATTTTGTACCTGCGCCGTCGGCGTGCATGACAAGACAATGCTCAGCACTTCCGGTCAAGTGATCCGGAACAATTTTACAAAACGCTTTTGGAAAAAGTCCTTTGTCGATCTGACTTATGGCCGCATGCACATCTTCCTTTTGAGAAGATACGCCGCGCGCTTTGTATCTCGAGTCATTCATTCAGGTAAAAATAAAAGAGGCGAACCGATGATCGGTTCGCCCCAGTTTCTTGAAATATTTTGCTACTTCTTCGGAACGTAGTTCGTACCAATTACTTTGAAGATTGTTCTTCTGTTTAATGTATGTGCCATCTCCTGTCTGTTCGCAGGAAGTTTTCCGATGTAGGCTTCAGTGAGTGTTGTACCGGCCTCGAAACCATCAACAGGTCTTCTCAAAGTACGTGGTTGCTTTTCACCCATTCCCACAGCTACCAATCTGTCGGCTGCAATGCCTTTGGAAATAAGGTAGTCAACACATGTTTTAGCACGCTTGTTAGACAAGTCAAGATTCGTTTCATCAGAACCACGCGCATCTGTATGAGCCTCAAGTTGAACTATCAGTGTCGGATTCTTCTGCAAGATATCAAGCAGGTAATTCAACGAATCAGGTGAATTCACTTCTTCATTTACAAGCAAAGACCATTCGCGATAAGGATAAAGTACCAAAGGCATTTCGATCTCTTTGCTTGGATCCGGTATTGGAATCAGAAAATACTCACGAGCGAAATTGGTGCTTTGCTTCAGACCAACTGTCGAGAATTTATCACCGGTGCCGATGTACTTGTCTTTCTTCACATCAATGGTGTATGTGTAATTTCCTTTGATCTGAGTTTTATCAAAAGTGAATCCTCCATTTCCATCCGCAGTTACCTTAATATTGATTGGATCACCTGAATTAGAACTTCCTACAAGTGTTACATCTGCGCCCGCTATCGGTGAGCCGTTGTCCTTGTCGTATGCTGTTCCGGTCAAAGTAAACTCCAGTGGAGGTTCAGAGAATTTGTAGATATCATCTTTACCTTTACCACCCGGGCGACTGGAAGTGAAAAATCCAGAGAAGGATTTGTCACCATCTCCCTTTGTATCGAGGTACAAACCAAAGTCGTTCGCAGAAGAGTTAATCGGATATTCCAATGCGGTCACTTCTCCAAACATCATATCACCCGTTTTTGGTGCTTTAAAAATATCCAATCCACCAAGACCATTGTGGCCATCAGATGAGAAGTAGAACGTACCGTCTTCAGCGACATAAGGGAACATGTCATCACCTTTAGAATTCACTGAAGCCAAATTCACAGGCTTCGTCCATTGACTGTTCGATTTATCATAAGTCATATACCAGATGTCCTTACCACCTTTTCCGCCCGGCATATCTGAAGCGAACAAAAGGTATTTTTCGTCGCCTGTAAGGAATGGATGGCCCACCTGTGATGTGTCGTTCTGACTTCTATCGAGAATGTTCAGATTACTTGCTTGTGTGTATTTGTCGCCTTGTTTTGTACAACGCATGATATCGCAAGCAAACCAAGCCTTAGCACTTTCATATCTGCAGGACGTGTAATACATCACAGAAAAGTCTTTGTTGAAAGTTGCAGTTCCTTCATTGCTTGCCGTATTTACTTCACCAGAGATCAATTGTGGAGTGCTGTATTTGCCTTTTTTGTCCTTGTCGGAGTAGAAAATATCCATAAAACTCTCACCTGTGATAGGATCCAAAGATGGACCGGTAGAAGCCTGACGGCTTGAAGAGAAAATAATTTGATCCGCTTTTTTATTGGCTGCAATGAGACTGTAATCAAAAAACGCAGAATTCAATTCCGCCACATTCTCAACAACAATCTTTGTTTTTGCAGCTTTTTTTGCTGAGGCATCCTGAGCAGATTTAATCTTCAAATTAGCCTTGCTCTTTTCACCGCCCTTCGCGATGTATTTGTTGAACTGAGCAACCGCATCGTCCCATCTTTCCAATTCCAATAAACTCAATCCATAATTGTAATAAAGCTCTGGATTCGTGGTGTAGTACTGAGCTGTGATTGCTTTTTCGTACCACTCCAAACTTTGCTGATAGTCGGCAACGAGTCGGTAGCATTCTCCAAGCTGGAAAAATATTCTTGCCTTGTCTTCCAGCGCTCTGGTGCCCGGCTCTGCTACTTTGTAAAGCTTAGCGGCTTCATAGAAGCCATGATTATCAAACTCAATATCGGCTTTCTTTGTAGCCTGTGCAAAGGTGATTGCCTGAAAACAGAGGGTGGCGGCAGCTAAAACAACGAGTTTCGCAATTTTCATACAATGGTTTTTTTGGTATCCGTCTTTTTTGAAGGTGACGAAAATAGGCAATTATGTTTTTTGAACAACTTCCATCTAGCCGAAAAGGCCAAAAAAGTTCATTTTTCTTCAAAAATAACCGAAATGAACTCCAAAGGCTCTTTTAAATCAACCAAGGGAGGCAAAGAATTTCAACCTTGGGCACCGATCAGATTGAAACAAGGAAAAAAGGCTGAAAAAAAAACCGGACGGTATGATCAAATAATTGATGCATAGTACATTGCTCCCGCATTTTTCTCTAATCACCAAAACTAACATTATGAAAACACTTGGAAAATTCCTGAAGTGGACGTTTGTAGTCCTTATTGTACTGATCGGCGGATTGCTGGCTTTTGTCTTTGCAAGACAAGGAAAAACCTATGACGCACCTTATCCCGAAATCACTGCAGTTCGCGATAGTGCCATGCTCGCCAGAGGCGAATACCTTGTATATGGGCCTGCACATTGCAGCGGTTGCCACAGTCCGCTCGACAAACAAGCGGCTCTTGCTACCGGTGAGCACATTCCTCTTCAGGGAGGCTTTTTGTTCCCTCTGCCAGTTGCAAATCTATATACGCCTAACATTACTCCAGATGAAACCGGCATCGGCAAACTCACAGACCAACAGATTGCGAGATCACTCAGATATGGTGTCGGTTATGATGGTCGTCCTTTGTTTGACTTTATGCCTTTTCATAACCTCAGTGATGACGATCTGCAGGCTGTCATTTCTTACCTCCGTACCATGCCGGCTGTAAAAAATGAAGTACCCAAAACTGAACTTACATTTTTGGGGAAAGTGATTTATGCTTTGATGATCGAACCGATTGGACCAGAAGCCGGCATTCCAATTCCAAAATCTGTAACGCCCGATACTACAGTCGCATACGGCGAATACCTTTGTAATTATGTTGCAAATTGTCGCGGCTGTCATACGAACCGCGATCTAAAAACGGGGGCATACATTGGAGAATATTACTCAGGCGGATTCGCGATGCCGTCTAGTATGAAGCCCGGCAAAGCGGTGGTCACGCCTAACCTGACGCCAGATCCTGAAACAGGCAGAATTACAGATTGGGATCAAACGAAATTTATCCATCGCATCAGACAAGGCAGAATTATTCCTCTGAGTGAAATGCCCTGGGATCAGTTTCAACAAATGTCAGACGATGATCTGAAGGCAATCTTCGCCTATTTGAAAACATTAAAACCAGTGAAGAATGAAATAAAGGAAGTGGTGATTGATTTGGAATAGAAGTCAGAGGTCAGAAGTCAGAGGTCAGAAGTGAGAGGTATCTCATTTCTGACCTCTGTCCTCTGACATCTGTCTTCTTCCTAAAAAGCAGAATCCTGCCGTAGGGTGACCTTATCCGGCAGGATTCTTTTAGACTCACTTTGACACTAACCAGCTATGATGGCAATGTTGCATTCATAAATGGTTATCGTAAAACGGACGCGTCAAAGATGAATCAAATTCTAATACTTGTAACTTAACGAATATCAAGAGCTTGTCCGGCTCTTCTCTATGATTCCGCGTTTAATCCGACTCAAAGCTTCCGGAGTAATTCCGAGATAAGACGCTATGTGATGCTGCGCCACACGCATTTCCATCGTAGGATACTTTTTGACAAGTTCGAGGTATCTGCGCTCAGCGCTGTAACTCATACTATCAATCATTCTGCGTTGGCCAGCTACGTATGCATTCTGCATCAATATTCTGAAGAACCTTTCGTAAATCGGAAAGCGAAGTAAGAGTTTGTCGTAATCTTCAAGATGCATCTGAAGCAATTCTGTTTCTTCAAGGGCTTCAATGCTGTAATGCGCCGGTTCGCCCGTCACAAAACTCATGAGATCGCTTGCCCACCAGTCTTCAAATCCCAATTGAAAAATGTGTTCATGGCCTTTTTCATCGGTAAAAAAAGTACGCATACAACCTTTTAAAATAAAAGAATTGTACTCACACACCTCACCGGCTTTCAATAACAACTCTTTCTTTTTGAGTTGACGCGGTTTCATAACCGAAAGCAATCCCTCCCATTCCTGGTCGGAAACCTGAATTCGTTTATCAATATTTGCTCGTAAAAGTTTAGACATCGTGGTAATGAATCTGGCAGTAAAGGAATCACACTTTTATCAATCTTGCAACTGCTGTCGAATTTCCATCACTCAATCTGATATGATAAACGCCTGTCACAAGTTGTGAAATATCCAGGAAAACTGCCTCATGATTCGCCTTTCTGCTGCAATTTTCTGTGCGTATCAATGCACCATATTGATCAAAAATTTCAATAGTCGCATTCTTCTCAAATCCTGTCAATTGTAAATTACATGATTGACCGGCAGGATTAGGATACACTCTGACAGCGGTTTTTATCGCGATGTTTTCTTCTACTGAAACAACATTCGTTTTCCAAAAGAAATAATGGATGATTTCTTTGCCAAAATCCCGCTCGAAATTGACCAGATCAAAACTTCCTACACGATCGAATTTGCACAATCCATTCCCATCATCATTGGCAAAAAAACTGAGTCCATCTTCTCCGGAATCTTTTAAATGAAACATATAACAGCCCTGATTGAGTGCTACTGTATCGCGATAAGTTGTCAGAGGTGCGTCGAAATTATCACGCTCAAAAACTATGTTGCCGTTGATGTCATAAAGCGTGTAGGAACTTTGCGCAAAGGCAGCATTGGTCTTTAATTGAATGATCACCCGGTTATCGTCCAATTGACTGTATTGATATATCGGTGGACGAGTAAAATGATTCTCTGCATAATTGTTAGAAGGATTGTCGTCGGCGCCATCAGCACTCAAACCAAGATTCACAAAAAACGTGAGTTGTTCTGAGTCATCACCTTCCCACATCAATGGATCGCTGTATGTCAACTCCACTTCTTCACTTTCCATAAATCCGAGATTGCCTGTCCAGTGCAATGTTTGTGAGGAGCCACCAACAACACCAAAATAAATATTCAAATCCGTAAGAGGTTGTGAGCCCTTATTCCTGAGAATAAATTTCGGATTGTCGCATATCGGATTCCATCTGCTGTGGATTTTCCAATCACTTGGAGCTGTGATCATTTCAATTTCGGGATCTCGCGAGTGATTAGCGGCACCATATCCGAAGAGAGTTGTGAAGAAAACATAGTTACCAAATGGATCATATGTCACATCGTAATCCACAGTGAAATTATCTCCATCCTGAACAAAAGGCGTCAATTCAAATTCATTCGTTTTGCTATTCATACCGGGACACCAGCCTGCCCGATCATAAATCCAGGTGCCACCTTGCGGATACAACGGATTAGTTGAACACTTCTGAATGATATCCCATGACCAATGCTCTTGTCCGTTGACTTCAACACTCTGAATATTGTTACAAAATTCACCGCAGTTATTTGCATCAGAACCAAAGCCATGACCTGTATTTGTTGTTGCGATTTTCCACATACTTTCATCCGGCATTTTGGTAACCACCTTTTCAGCGACCACATTATCAAAGTTCGAAAGGCCCACATTGGTATCCCACAACCTTTCCACTCTCTTGACATCACGCGCAGGCGTTCCTTCAATAAAAACAAATTTCAGGTCAAGTAATTCCTGCCAGTTTCCCGCTTCTAATTCTACGGAATCCCGAAGTAGTGGCGCCCAATCCGTAACATCTGTCACCCATGTCCAGCCGTCAGTACCGAGCGAAAGTTGAATGCCATACATAGTGATGAATCGATTCAATTCATATCGATTCACCACTTCAAATGGCGTTTGCCAGTAACTGAAAGTTTCATTGTTAAGTGTGTACTCTGCCGGAACAAAAACTTCATTGATGGTATCTCCATTCACATCAATGGTAAAACTATTTTGTTCTTCCCATGCATAAGAAACAGTTAATGGAATCACTTGATAATTTTCAACACCATATTCAACGACAGACACAGGAGGAATTTCATCTACCCAACTTCCTGCGGTTGTTTCTGTATGCGAAATAAAATCGCCGGTGGTTATTCTGATTTGGGGTCTGAAGTAATCTGATCCGGCATTTCTCCACAACTCGTCGCCTTTGTATAAAATTCTGGCAGCGTTACCATGCATCCATGCGTGCCGGCCTTGACCACTAGCGTCCATGACCATTTCCTGATTTGCCTCATTGAATTGATAATACACCTGAAGATTACTCCAGAAAGGATGAATCGGTTGCAAATCACGATTCATCCACGATTGAAGAGTTGCAGCATCAAGTTCAACATTGAACACTGCAAACTCATCAATGCTTCCATTGTAAAAATTACTCCATGAAGTTGCTCCGCCAATGCTAAATCTTTCAATATCCAACATCTGATTATCGAGATTGGATCCTGAATGCCAGAGAACTCCATTTAGAAAAATTTTCATGGATCCGGTACTTGAATTTTTCGTGAAGCACCAGTGATTCCATTTTCCCTCGTAATTGGCATTCACAGCGAGTTTATCAATGCGATCATATCCACCGCCATCATTACCTGCATCCCAATAAACTCTTCCATTACTCCAGGGAAGATGCGCATTCAATACACGTTGATTCTGTGCATTTGATCCTTCGAAAATAGTTCCGTCCTGTGGCTGCGAATTTGCATCTCCATATTGCCAAAATGAAATACTGATCTGATCACTTACTTGTGAAAAAACCTCAGCGGGTACCTTCACTTCGTCCTGCCAATCGAATTTCATATAGCGATCAGTGGCTGAAGTGATATGTGAACACAAATAAGTTTGTTCGTCTCCGCTCAATAAAGGAGTATTGACACCGGAAGGATTGGTATGATAAATCTGCACCAACAAAGACGAGGTTCCGTCCCATTGAAAACCTTGATTGGTGCTCAGATCCAACCAACCGTTCGCAGGAATACTGATATCATGTGCATAAGCTGGATAAAAAACCGACGTTGAATTGAAAGCACTTAATTCTGTCTCGGAAGTAAGTGCAAATTCCATTTTAAGAATTTGAATCTCGGCCGATTGTCCAGAGAAGAACAATCCCAGTTTGCCAATATCAGAACCCGACACCATGCCTGCATCCATCAAGTCAGAAGCGCGATACAGATAAAGAGAACGTTGCGCTGCATCTTGCGAAAACGGCCCCGCTATGGTAGCTGACCCTGCACCGATCACCGATATGTTTTCATTGCTTTGACTATCAATCACCACTTCCGATTGTGCATACTGACGGGTGACGGATATCGGTTGACTCGTGAGGTTGGCAGTGTCGAAGTTGATGTTATTTATTTTATAAACAGGATGATCAACCGAAGTGCTGTCAATTGCACCTGTGTGATCAAACAAATAGGTGTAAGTAAGATAATCCCATTCGCCGCATGGAAAACCCAGATTACCTGCAGTGCCGCTTGAGAAACACTTCAGGTTGTAGTACATCAGAATTTTTTGATAACTGATTCCATTATCACTTGCCGGAAAATCAAACCAACGCCTTCCGGGTGAATCATAAGCTGTGTTCGGATTGTTTTGCGCCTCCCACGTGAAAGTTTGCACAATCGTAGTATCGCCGTCCTGAGAATATGCAATTGAAAAAAGGCATAAACAGGCATAAAGTGAGCATAAAATTTTTTGCATAGCCAAAATTATGGCTGCAATCTGATGCAATTTTTTCTTCTACACAGAATTAAGAATGAACAAAATTGAAATTCTGAACTGACGAAGCTTATTTTTTTACTTCAGCGATCGCGTCAATGTTGACTACAATCTGCATAACGAAGTGAACCGGCTTCTGATCCACATCACCCGTAAAAAACATGCGCAGACCATTGGTATCCATGAAATATTGCTGAACCGCAGAAATGTCCTGACTGTTCAGATTCATTTTTACCTGTGCCGGATTGTTGGCATTCTCCTGAAGATCGATGCCCGTATAATCATATTTGATTCCCGGTTCAATTGCATTCGCATTGCCGAATCCTATCGAGCCGGTGAATGTGTTAGGAGTAGTTCCATAAAATTCCCATACTTTATATGTAATACTCACCAGCTCATATCGCTTTATTTTGTCCTTTACTTTTTCAAGTTCTTTATTTACCATGGAAGTAAGACTACCACTCAAGTCGATAAATGTTGAATCAGCATCTGTGATTTCAACTTCGAACTCGTATGGAATGGTTGTGGAAAATCTTTTTTCCTTGAATTTACTACAGGAACTGAGAAAAAGAATGACCAGCGATAGCAGGCCTAGTGTGCGAAAAGCTTTCATGACGAACTGATTTTGGTTAATGAATACAAATATAGGAAAAGGTAATGCGCGAATCGTTAAAAAACTGATGCAGATCACATTATGACCGAAGACTACTTACATTATATCTGGCAATACAGGCTCTACAATCGGCCGGAATTGATGACTACCAATGGTCTGAGGCTTGTAGTGCTGCAACCCGGCATACACAATCATCACGGTGGTCCCGATTTTATGAATGCCCGATTAAAAATTGGCGAAGAAACATGGAGTGGTCATGTGGAAATACATCTCAAAGCCAGTGATTGGCATAAGCACGGTCACACCGACGATGAACATTATAAAAACGTCATTCTACACGCTGTTTTTACCACCGATGAAGAAATCTCTTTGCGTCATCCGGG
>JANOVT010000330.1:0-13248 GCA_031417525.1 Flavobacteriales bacterium
CACGAGCCGTATGATGGGAGACTATCACGTACGGTTCTGTGAGAGGCTTAGGGGTGAAACTCCCCTTTGCCTACTCGGCGGTTTCAAGCCTATGCGGCTTGGTACGTTCATCAGATTGCCAGAATTCTACATCGAAAAGAAATATATCGGTTTTATCCTCCAAAATGAGGGAACGAACTTCTGTTTTAAGCCCCGTCTCACTTTGAACATATTTTTCTCCTTTATTTCCTCTACAAAGTTTTAAGTTTGCACCTTCCCTTTTCAATGAAAATCGGGAATGGCAGACAAGTCGATGGAACAAACACTCAAGCAAAAAACTGGCAAGGTTTCTCACCTCCTCAGTCAACTCAATGAATCCGCAACTCTTGCTATGGCGCGCATCAGCCGCGAACTCGCTCAGCAAGGCTTCGATGTCGTGAGCCTTTCGCTCGGCGAACCGGATTTTGATACTCCTGATAGCATCAAACAAGCTGCAAAAGATGCGCTTGACAACAATATCACACACTATCCACCCGTGAACGGGTTTCTGGAAGTAAGGAAAGCCATCGCGGCGAAATTCAAGCGCGATAATGGTCTGGACTACACAGCGGATCAGATTGTAATTTCAACCGGTGCCAAACAGGCCATCGCCAATGCGATATATGCTCTTGTTAATCCGGGTGATGAAGTGATTATGCCAAGCCCTTTTTGGGTGAGTTATGCCGAGTTGGTAAAGCTCGTTGGTGGTATTCCGGTCCTCGTAAATGCAACGGTTGAACACGATTTCAAAGTTTCTCCGGAACAATTGAAGGCCGCTATCAATTCAAAAACAAAACTGATCATCTATAGTTCTCCCTGCAATCCGACTGGTTCGGTGTATAGCAAATCGGAGCTGGAGGCTTTTGCAGAAATCATCGAAAGCAAAGAGGAACTTTACGTGATCAGCGATGAAATTTATGAGCTGATTAATTTCTCAGGAAAATCAGCGAGCATTGCTTCCATTGGTAATATGATCGATCGCACCATCACCGTGAACGGTGTGTCAAAAGCCTTCGCAATGACCGGCTGGCGCATCGGTTATATCGGCGCTCCGAAATGGATTGCGGATGCCTGCAGCAAAATGCAAGGCCAGATCACCAGTGGGGCAAACAGTATCGCACAGATGGCTACAAAAGCTGCGGTGGAAGCCGATCCCGATATGGTAAAACCCATGATCGAAATATTTGAAAAGCGTAGAAATCTGGTGTACGATTTACTCATCGACATTCCCGGACTAAAAGTGAATAAACCGGAAGGCGCATTTTATTTCTTCCCGGATGTGTCGGCTTACTTCGGCAAAAAGGATGGTGATATTGTGATCCACAATGCGACAGATCTTTCGACTTATTTGTTGCAAAAGGAATACGTGGCTGTTGTCACTGGCGAAGCTTTTGGCGATGAAAATTGTATTCGTATTTCTTATGCTGCTTCAGAAGAAATCTTACGCGAAGCTTTGAAAAGAATCAAAAGAGGTTTAAGTCAACTCGTATAGTGCATACATGAACAATCAGGAATTAAAAGTTCTCTTCGAAAAATTCAATTCACTCACTGCGTTGGTGATCGGTGATGTGATGATTGATGCATATTACTGGGGAAAAGTGGAACGTATTTCTCCTGAAGCTCCGGTGCCGGTTGTTCAGGTACAGCAAAAGGAAAATAGATTGGGTGGCGCTGCCAATGTCGCTTTGAATGTCAAAAGTCTTGGTGCAAAAGCAATCATCTGTTCTGTGGTGGGCGATGGAAACAAAGGCGATATTTTCAGAACAACTCTGAAAGAAAATAATTTCACGACAGAGGGAATCATCGACTCACCGGATCGTACGACCACCGTAAAGACGCGAGTGATCAGTCAGGGTCAGCACATGCTGCGTGTTGATGAAGAAATTACCACACCGCTTTCTGCGACCGATGAACGTCATCTGCTCGATTGTATCAAATCAATCCTTCAGAGACAAAAAGTGGACGTAATCATTTTCGAAGACTACAACAAAGGTATCCTCACTGAAAAAGTAATTACGACTGTTATCGGTTGGGCAAAAGAAAAAAATATTCCCACTGCTGTTGATCCGAAGAAACTGAATTTTTTCGCCTACAAAGGCGTGACTCTTTTTAAACCGAATCTCAAAGAATTACGTGAAGGTTTAAAACTGGAATTTGATAAAAAAGATTTTGATGCATTGCGAAATGCCATTCTGAAACTGGAAGAAGAACTTGAAAATGACGTCACGATGGTGACACTTTCTGAACTTGGCGTGATGTCAAAAGACGGCAAAGGTTTTCATCACAATGAAGCACATACGCGTAAGATAATGGATGTAAGTGGTGCTGGTGATACTGTGATCAGCGTGGCTTCGCTGGCTCTTGCGGCAAATGCTGATACACATAGTTTTTCAGCGTTGGCCAATCTCGCGGGTGGACTTGTCTGCGAAAAGGTTGGTGTTGTACCCATCGATAAAGATTTGTTGCTCAAAGAAGCAATCACTAAAATTTCCACTGAACATATCAGTATATAACCTGTTGTTACTCCTGAATTGGAACAAGTAAAACCATACACTCCGGAAGGAGAAAAAAAGGAACAGGTTGCACAGATGTTTAACAACATCTCGGGCTCCTACGATTTCTTGAATCATTTTTTTTCTATGGGCATCGATGTGCTTTGGAGAAAAAAGGCCATACGAATTCTTAAAAAAGAAAATCCGAAGCGTGTGCTCGATATGGCGACGGGTACCGGTGATTTCGCGCTCGAAGCGGCGCGCATGGATCTGGGCGCAGATAAGATTATCGGGATGGATATCAGCGAAGGCATGCTCGAAATCGGCAGAAAAAAGGTAGCCGCAAAGGGATTGACTGAACTCATCCAATTGCAGGCGGGCGATTCGGAGAATCTACCCTTCGAGAATCAATCATTCGATGCGTTCACTGTCGCTTTCGGTGTGCGAAATTTTCAAAATCTCGAAAAGGGCCTCGCTGAATTGTTACGTGTTCTTAAACCTGGTTCGCTAGGTGTTGTGCTGGAGTTTTCCCGTCCAAAAAAGTTTCCGGTAAAACAATTATTTGGTTTCTATTTCAAATACATTATTCCACTCATTGGCAGAATAGTCTCCAAAGATCATCGAGCATATACTTATCTTCCGGAATCTGTCGATGCATTTCCTGCAGGTGAAGATTTTATCAAGGTAATGCAAAAGGTTGGCTATACAGATTGCCGTTACATTTCTTTGTCCGGCGGTATCGCGGGTATTTATCTCGGCCGAAAATGAAAGTAGAAGTTTTTCCTTCTGATCTACAAGGGATCACAGTTGCGCCAGGTAGTAAAAGCGCTGCACAACGTATGGTTGCGTGTGCGCTTCTTGCGAGGGGTAAAACAACGATCAATGAATATCCTGACAGCAGAGATTGTAAAGTGGCACTCGACGTCGCACAGGCGCTAGGTGCGGTGGTAACTGTGAAGGGAAATGTCGTTCAGATTATTGGCGGATTTCCGAACGCTTTTTTATCAGGCATCAGAAATCCGAAGGAAGAAGTATTTTGCGGAGAATCTGGTCTTTCATCGCGCATGTTCATACCCATTGCTGCGTTGCATGATCAATTAATCACTTTTAATGGTGAAGGTTCTTTGCTGAGTAGATCATTTTCATCTTTTGAAAATGTGCTTCCTCAACTGGGTGTGCTATTTGAAAGTTCTGATGGTAAACTTCCTGTAAAAGTTACCGGCCCGGTTAAGAATGGAATCGTTGAAATGGAAGCCATTGTTTCTTCCCAATTTCTAACAGGATTGCTCATGGCATTGACGAGAGCCGGCGGTGAATCTGTCATCCATGTGAAAAACCTCATGAGTAAACCTTATGTGGAAATGACCATGCAAATTCTCGAACGATTCGGTGGCCAAATTACTCAACGTGATTTTAAGGAATTCACCATTCAGCCAACTCAATTAAATCCGCAAACTATTCGGGTACCGGGTGACTGGAGCGGCGCAGCATTCCTCATAGTTGCCGGAGTGCTGTGTGCCGAAAAGGGTATACGGATTGAAAATCTGGAAACAGAATTCGCGCAAGCGGATCAGGCGATTGTGTCCATTCTTCAAGAAATGAATGCGGATATTCAGGTCGAAGAGAATGCGATTGTTGTGAAAGCTTCAGACATCAAAGCTTTTGAATTTGATGCCAATGATTGTCCGGATTTATTTCCTCCACTTGCGGCACTTGCGTCTTTTGCTGATGGCGTAAGCACTATCTATGGAGTAAAGCGACTCATCAATAAAGAAAGCAATCGCGGAAAAACATTGCAACAGGAATTTGCGAAGGCAAATATCCGCATCATTCTACGTGATGATGAAATGAAAATTTATCCGGCACACATCGCTCCGGCGATTATTAATTCACACAATGATCATCGCATTGCAATGGCCGCAGCAGTGCTCGGCGTCGCCGGTGCACGAATGACCATCAAAGGTGCTGAGTGTGTCAATAAATCTTTTCCGGAATTTTTTCAAACCCTTCAAGGACTGAATGGCAAGGTGAATATTTTTACCTGAGTGTATCTTTTGTTGCTCTTCTCGCTTCCAAGAGATCAGATGTCAGGAGGCAGATCGTGTCGAACTTCTCACTTCTCACCTCTCACAACTCACCTCTCGCCTCTCACTTCTCCTCACAAAACTGATATATTCGCCATTCCAAATCAGACTCACCAACTGCCTTATCAAATAAAGAGATCACTATGCAATTCACTGCTGCGCAAATAGCCGCCATGCTCGGCGGAAAAGTGGAAGGTAACGCCGCCGCTGCCGTTGGTAGCTTATCCAAGATTGAAGAAGGGATTCCTGGCACATTGACCTTTCTCGCCAATCCCAAATACACAGAATATATTTATACGACGGCTGCATCTGTGGCCATTGTCGCGAATGATTTTGTTGCAGAAAAATCGTTGCCAACGACTCTCACATTGATACGTGTAGCGGATGCTTATGGCAGTTTCGCAAAATTGCTGGAAGCGTATAATCAGTTTCGCCAACCAAAAGCTGTGATTGACCCGAAGTCGCACGTGTCGGATTCGGCGAAAATGGGAAACAATATTTACCTCGGTGCTTTTTCTTTTATTGGTGAAAGCGCTGTGATCGGCGACAACGTCAAAATTTATCCGGGTTGTTTTGTCGGTGATGGTGTTCGTATCGGAAACAATACAACACTTTTTGCCGGTGTGCGCATTTATGCTGATTGTGTGATCGGTGCGGATTGCACCTTACACAGCGGTGTCATCATCGGCGGAGATGGTTTTGGTTTTAATCCAAACAGTGAAAATAATTACAGCAAAGTTCCGCAGATTGGAAATGTGGTCATTGAAGATTATGTGGAAGTAGGAGCGAATACTACGATCGATAAAGCGACACTCGGTTCAACGATTATCAGGAAAGGTGTGAAACTCGATAATCTCATTCAGGTTGCGCATAACGTGGAGATTGGAGAAAACACGGTCATCGCGGCGCAGTCTGGAATTGCGGGCTCTACCAAAATCGGAAAGAATTGTATGATCGGCGGTCAGGTTGGAATTGTGGGCCATCTCACCATCGCAGACGGAACCAAAATCGCTGCCCAAAGTGGAGTAGGTCACGACATCAAAGAACCAAATACCATCATTCAAGGTTCACCTGCTTTCTCTATTATGGATTACAAAAAATCGTATGTCGGTTTCCGAAAATTGCCTGAGTTGATGCAACAAATTGCGGAGCTGCAGAAGAAAAACTCATAGACATCTATAGAGAATGAAGATGTCAGAAGTAAGACTTGTGAATATTCACTTCTCACTTCTCACTTCTCACTTCTCACATCTCATTTCTCACTTCTCACTTCTCACTTCTGTCCTCTGTCCTCTTGTTCATCAAAGCGGCTTATTCAATACCATCAACGCCATATCAATTTCTTCCTTTGTCATTGCTTTTGGTGAAACGGTAACGCGAGTGCCAGCGGTCGTAATTTCTTTCATCTCAAACTTGTTGAGGTCTTTTCCATACTGATAACAAATCAATTTCGCCTTTTTGTTTTGTGGTATTTTGAAAAACTGTGCTGAATTTGGTCCGGCCATATAACCCGACATGACTGATTTCATATCTTCAAAATAGAGATAGAACTTATAGTCCTTTGCATTCTCTAGATCCACGTACATGTCAATCAGATTTTGCTTACGGGTAAATGCATCACAATTGATCCAGCCCAGGTTCATGCTTTTCAAACCATTTTCAAGCGTGAGATTTAGCTGTTGTTTGCGTTGCATGTCCATAAATTCTGTACGACGCTTTGTTTGGTCTTCTGAGAATTTTTGAATTTTATTGTTGATCTCAACAAGTTCTTCAGCACTTGCTGATTGTTTCAGCAGATTAAGCGAATCCAATGTTTGTTTTTCTTCTTCATCTTCATAATAAACTTCTTTGCCTGCGCTATTGAAATATACTATTTCATCATATATTGACAATGCTATCAAACTTCTTTTGTAATCGATACTTACTCCACTTCCTTGAATGTCCGCTTCACTGCCTTCTGTTTTCCAATTGATCGCGTTGTCATTTATTTCCCCATAAAAAATCTGCATGCCTTCTTCCAGACCATTTTTTTGAGTAGTGAAAATGATGCTTAATGATGCATCATTCGCAAGCTTCAGCTTTTTATTACCTGCAAAAGCTTCAATCTTAATCATGCCACCGCTTCTCAACATCTCGCCTGAATGCATTGTCGAAAGATTCGCTTTGATACAGTCAGAAACGTTGTAGAATTCATTCAACTCAAACTTGATTTCATCCTGACAAATTGTTCCATCTTCATACGTAAATGCATTTTTTGGAATAAATATTTCTGTACCTGCTTTACCAAGAATGACTTCTCCGAATGAATTTTCAAAGAAAAAAATCTGTGGACATTTCATTCGTTGTTCAAGTGAAAACAACTCATCCGCTTGATCGCAAACAATGATTTCTACGCGGCGATTCTGATGCATACAATTTTCATCATTGTCATTGCAGGAGGGCCATTTCTCACCATACGATTGTTTTGTAATGTTATTGAATCCTGCTAAACGAAGTGCTTTTTCAATTGCATCGCTTCTTCGCTCGGACAATTTTTTATTGAATTGCTCATCTGCGGCATAATCGGTATGACCTCTTAAAAGAATTGTTTTCTCTTTATACGCATCATGGGTTTTGATCCAACTATCTAGTTCAAGTTGTGTGGATTTTTCTGGTTTGTCTTCGGCGTTGGCGAAATGAACAATCAAATCAGGAACTTGCGCAAAACTGTTGTCAGAAATCAATGAGAGAAAACAAAGAATTAGAATGAATCGTGTTCTCATGGCATTAGGGTTTGAATAGGTTTAAGAATAAAATTCAGTGAACAAAAAATCATCCCGAGAACTGAATTCAAGTAGGTTTTATTGTGTGACTTCTGGAAAGAAATCTTTACGAATTCATTGAATGTTCTTCAACTGTAGCAGAATAGTATGCACAGACATTGGCATAGTTAATATTGTGTCACTACAAACTGATATCGCTTTGCAACTTCAATTTGAAGGAGTATTTTCTTTGCTCAGATAGAGGCTCACACCAATACCGAATTGATAGTTATTTGATTTCCAGGCTCCTTTATTCTTGTTCGCATTGGCATTTTCATTGAATTCCGAATATGTGTACGTGATGGTTGGTTCAATGCTGATGCGCGGTCCCATCATTTTACAATAACCGATGCCTCCAAATGCTTGAAAGAGTTTAGTTGTACCATCCGAAATATAAAGTTGCCGCCCTGCACCTGCTTGTGCAAATATTCCGGAAGACAAATAATATCTGAGCACAGCGCCATAAGCAAATGTTGTGTACTTCGAAATATTTGAACCTGATTTTTCTCGGTTAAAAGTGGTTTGGTTTTGTGCGCCAATTGCAAAATTGCGAAGAAGAAAATACATCACCCGTGGTGTCGCTGCGATCGATGTGGTTTCGCGATGCAAGATCATTGTTGAGGAAGGATAAAAGGGTGAATTGAAAACATAGCGAGTCGTGCTTTCGTTGTAAGAACCGCCTATGCTGCCACCCAGTAGAATGGTTCTGGGTGCAAAATCTGCCTGGCTGAGGAGTTTTGTAGAAAGGGTAAGTAACAGGAAAAAGGTGAAGTAAATTTTCATTTTACGAATATGTACAAAATTGAGTTCCTTCCATGTTGAAATTGTACTGGTTTTTTGATTCCGCGTTGAATTGAATGAGCAGAGTGCCAATTGGGGGGCAACGCGAAATGATGTATCAGAGAAGAAAATCTTAACCATCTTACTTTTGGCCAGGATGTATACCGACCGCTTTTTTGAGGTGAAACAATTTGCCCGGCATTTCTTTCGGGCTTTAGGCCCGCATGGCGTGCATTCACCACTTGTCTATCAGTTAATAACTGAAATTTTACACGCAAAGAATCGGGATGTTGTTTTTGATTCGATCGAATTGGAAAGAACTAAATTCTTGCGTATTCACTCAATTATTCCAGTCGAAGATTTTGGCACTGGTTCGCGTTCCAATAATTCCTCCACAAGAAAAATCTCTTCGATTGCGAACACTGCCTTACAATCGACTCATTGTGCTCAAGCGTTGTTTAAATTGGTCCGACACTTTCAATCTGAAAACATCCTGGAACTGGGAACGAGTCTGGGGATCACAAGCGCTTACCTCGCGTCAGCCAATCCGGCCGGAAAAGTGTGGACTCTGGAAGGCGCACCTGCCGTGGCAATGGAAGCGGAGAAGGTTTTTTCGTCTTTGGATATTTCGAATGTGAAAGTTGAAATCGGAGATTTTTCCAAAACCCTCGATCCTGTTCTGCAAAGAATGTCACGCGTGGATTTCGCATTGCTCGATGGACATCACTCCTACAAGCCTACACTAAAGTATTTTGATCAGGTTTCTAAATTTTGTCACCCCGGGAGCATCATCGTCCTGGACGATATTCATTGGTCGCCCGGAATGAATGCCGCCTGGGATGAAATCCGTGCAAAACCCGAAATTTCCCTCAGCCTCGACTTTTTTCATTTTGGAGTCTTGTTTTTTCTTCAACGTCCTCAAAAAGAGCGTTTCACCCTTCGGCTGCCCTGAATTTAACAGTTCGTTGTCGAACACTTGGCACGATTATTCTACTTTTGACGTCCTTCAAAATAAAACACTAATTAAGTAATGAAAAAAATTCTGATTCTCGCTCTGGCTGCAATGCCATTCTTCGCAATCGCGCAGGATAAAACGACAACCGGCACTGCCGCTACTCCAGCCAAAACAAGTGATAACAAATTCGCTATCGAAAGTCCTGAAGTGATCTTCGTAGAATTGATCGCCGGAACCAACTCTGCCGGTGCACAAACCATCAAAGCTGACTTCGGTCGCGAAATCATTTCTGCTCTCACGGATAAAGAACTTACCAAACAGTTGACAGAACTTCGCACCATGACTTTCCCAAGCATGCCGGATGCCTTGAACTACATGTCTTCACTTGGTTACAAATTCCAACAGAATTATGTGACTCACGACAAAGACAACAAAACTGAAACACATTTTGTTTTCGAAAAAAGACTTCCACGTAAACCAGGTGCTGATGGCGGTGTAGGCAAACCACGACCAGAGCGTCCAGAAGGTAACAGACCTCCGGATACTCAAGTGAATCCTAACGAAAAGCCAACAACAAAACCTGGTGATAAAACTCCACAGTCTAAACCTGCGGATAAAAAGAAATAATCGATTTTCGATAGGATAAAGGCCGACCATTGAGTCGGCCTTTTTTGTTTCTTATCCGTCTCATATGGATCAGTACTCCGTGTTTTAAGTAATAATAAACTCTGTGGAGCTCTGTGAAAAACTCCGTGCGACTCTGTGGTAAAATATTTACCTTGCATCACTCTTCCAATAGAGCAAAAACACAATGGCCGATGGCCTTTCTCCCAAAAAAGAAAAACGAGCACTATTCATATTATATGTCCTCACCATCTATATCCTCTTCCAACTTTTATGGTGGGGATTTAATCTCGTAAAACTCAACACAGAAATACTTGAACTCAAAACTGTGCTTCTGGGTTCATCACAGTTCGACCTGTTGCAGGCAAAAATCTGGATGGTCATCGGTGAAGGCTCTGTCTTTTTCATTCTGCTCGCACTTGGTTTCTGGTACATCAAACGCACTGTTGTTCGCGAACTAAGACTCGCACGAATGGAAAAAACATTCCTTCTTTCAGTGACACACGAATTAAAAACTCCCATTGCTGCAATAAAACTTCAACTCGAGACCATGAAAGCTCGTCAGCTAACTCCGGAACAATCTGCCCAGCTTGTTGGCAACGCATTACTGGAAACAAGAAGATTGCAGTCATTGTCGGAAAATATTTTGATCGCCACGCGATTGGATCAGAAACACGCAGCGCTTCTTTCTGAAAATGTAAATCTGTCAATTCTTGTGGCAGAAGAAATTCAACGTTTCAGTTCATTTACAAGCACTTCTTTTATTTCCGACATACAGAATGGATTGATGGTACAAGGTGATGAGCAAATGATTTCAGCGTTGGTTGCTAACCTTCTCGATAATGCAGTCAAATATGCCGGTAGTTCTGAAGTGATCATTGAATTATTTGCACATCAAGCAGAAATCAGATTGGAAGTGAGTGATCACGGAGTTGGTATTCCACACGATGAAAAGTCGAAGGTATTTGATAAGTTCTATCGGGTAGGTAGCGAAGAAACGCGCACTTCCAAAGGAACAGGTTTAGGTCTGTATATCTGCTCCAACATCGTGCGCCTGCATCATGGGAAAATTTCCATTGCGGATAATCATCCGGCCGGAAGCATCTTTGTCGTTACATTTCCATTGCATAAAAAATGAGTTTGAATAAAAATGTTTGTTTGATTGTTCTCGATGGTTGGGGCAAGGGTCGCGAAGACGCCGGCAATGCCATCTTCATGGCCAAAACACCATTCGTCAATTACCTCACGGAGTCTTATCCTGTGGCCTTGCTGCGCACAGATGGTGAAAACGTAGGTCTGCCCGAAGGTCAGATGGGCAACAGTGAAGTCGGCCACATGAATATCGGTGCAGGTCGTATCGTTTATCAGGATCTGGTAAAGATTAATATCGCGATTCGCGAAAAAACATTTCACAATCAAGCTGAATTGAAAGCAGCTTTCGAACATGCACTCGCCAATAAAAGGAATATTCACTTCATGGGTTTAGTAAGTGATGGTGGAGTACACTCTCATATCAAACATCTGAAGGCATTGTGCGAAATGGCACTTGAATATCCCGGTGTGAAGGCATACGTTCATGCCTTCACGGATGGTCGCGATACAGATCCCCGAAGTGCTGAAGCTTTTTTGTCGGAATTGGAAAATCACATCCGCAATTCAAACGTGAAAGTGGCATCTGTGATCGGACGTTATTTTGCAATGGATCGCGACAAGCGTTGGGAGCGCGTGAAGAGGGCATACGATCTTTTGATACATGGTGTCGGACATCGATATCATTCTTCAGCTGAGGCAATTTCCACTTCATACAATAATCACATCACCGATGAATTTATCGAGCCATCTATTATCGTTGATGTGAACAGTGAACCACTGGCGACCATTGCTGAGGAAGATGTAGTTATATGTTTTAATTTTCGGACTGATCGTTGTCGTGAGATCACGGAGGTTCTTACACAAAAAGAATTTCCGGAACAAAACATGAAGCCGTTGAACTTGTATTATGTGACCATGACCAACTACGATGATTCCTTCAAAAATGTGCGCATTGTATACGATAAGGATAATCTGATCATGACACTCGGTGAGGTGCTGGAAAGAAATAAAAAAACTCAAATTCGAATTGCCGAAACGGAAAAATATCCGCACGTAACTTTTTTCTTCAGCGGTGGAAGAGAAACGGAATTCGTTGGCGAACGACGCATTATGATTCCTTCGCCTAAAGTTGCGACATACGATTTGCAACCTGAGATGAGCGCACAGGGAATTGCTGATGCCATCACAGAACAGATGAAAAACAATCCTCCGGATTTTATCGCTCTCAATTTTGCGAATCCGGATATGGTGGGGCACACAGGTGTGTTCAGTGCCATTGTAAAAGCAGTTGAAACAACGGATGGTTGTCTGAAACAAGTAGTTGAAACAGGACTGCACGCAGGATACTCATTCATCATCATTGCCGATCATGGCAATGCGGATTATGCGATCAACGAAGACGGTTCACCGAATACAGCACACACCACGAATCCGGTGCCGGTGTGGATACTCGACAAGGACGTGCATAAAGTTCACAACGGAATTTTGGCGGACATAGCACCAACGGTGTTGAAGATTTTGGGTTTGACGCAGCCGACGGAAATGACGGGCAAGTCGATCACAGATTTTGTTTAACCACAGAGTCGCACAGAGTAACGCAGAGTTGCTTTCCGCGTAATTCTGAAATTTATTCTGAATTTTTTCCGCGAGAAACAAAATGCTAGTGAAGCGTCGATCTTCTTCGTTTCACCATTTTCACCAATTCATACCAGACAACAGAAGCAAATCCAACGCCCACGCAAAGCAACAATTGCGAACTGCTCAATCTTTCAAACTGAAAAAACGTTGTGAGGGGTTTTACAAAAAGCATGAGCGAAACAATACTCACCGTGATGAGTATGATCCACAATACCATATTGTTTTTGTACTTTAATGTTGTTAGTACCGAATAATAAAACGACCGGTTGACCAGGGTGAGAAAAATGTTGGCGGAAATCAATGTGGTAAAAGTCATCGTGCGTGTGAGGGCTTCCCCGGAACCACCATAAATGGAATACTGATAGACAAAGAGTACGCCTGTTGTAATGACGAGTCCTTGTAGAATACTCGTCGATAGTTCCGTCCAATTAAAAAATGTGTTGGTAAACGCTCGTGGTTTTTGCTGCATGGTGTTCAGTTCCATCGGTTCATTTTCATAAATGATAGAACATGTTGGCCCCATGATGATTTCCAAAAAGATGACATGGATGGGCGAGAAGATGTTGGGATAAAGCCACCCCAATGCCAGTGGTATAATAACGGTCAGAATAATCGGTATGTGTATCGAGATGATATATTGAATAGCCTTTTTCAGATTTGCATAAATTTTTCTTCCCATGGCAATAGCATCCACCATACGCGACAAATCGTCCTCCAACAAGATCAATGATGCTGCTTGTTTCGCGATTTCTGTTCCTTTCACT